>CAZBIT010000019.1:0-13117 GCA_964491835.1 uncultured bacterium | reverse complement strand
TGTTTTATGTTTCTTTCTTCGAGATAATTATTTGTGTATAGAGTTAGAAAAAAATCCTGTGAGGTTTTATAATGCAATGGATACGACGTTCTTGAAAAATTGTCAAAACTTATTCCTAATTTTTTAAAACTCTCTTTTTGTATTTTATAATATTTATCTACAACTTGTTTTGGAGTGATGCCTTCGGTTTTTGCAGTAATTGTAATTGGGACTCCGTGTTCATCCGTTCCACAGATGAAAATGACGTCTCTTTTCTTAAGTCGCTGATAGCGGACATAAATATCGGCGGGTAGATAAGCCCCAGCGATGTGGCCAAGATGAATTGGTCCATTCGCATACGGGAGAGCACTTGTAACTAAATATCTTTCTTCATTCATATTTTTCCCTCTTGATGTAAAAACAAAAGCCGAACCAATTAGCCCGGCTGGAAATGTTATGTACTGGTCATATTGAATTTAATTTATGTGTGTTCAACTCTTTTTAAAATATTCAATACGTCTATTAAACTCATTTTATCACAGCTTTCGTCTCCAAATCTTACGAATACTGCCTCGTTAAAAATGTCGATTTTTTCAACCTTGCCTTCGCCTTTATCGGTTTTAATTATAGTTTCAATTGCAGGAAATTTTCCTTTTGCCTCTTGGTAAAATTCTTTTTCAAATAATAAACAACATTTTAGTTTACCGCAAACACCGGAAAGTTTCAATGGATTCAAAGTAAGATGCTGTTCTTTTGCGAGTTGCGTTGTAACTGGTGAAAATTCATTGATGAACGTATTACAGCATTTTGCAATTCCGCATATCCCACATCCTCCAGCTCTTCTTGCTTCATCTCTTGCTCCTATTTGACGTAATTCTATTCTTGTTTTGTATTTTGCTGCAAGGTCTTTAACCATTTCTCTAAAATCTATTCTTTCTTCGGCAATAAAATAAAATGAAAGTTTATTATGGTCAAATTGATATTCGGCATCAAGGATTTTCATCTCGTGTTTATAACTTATGGCAAGATTTCGACATACATTTAGTGCTTCTTCTTCGTTTTTTCCATTTTCCTGTAATTTAGTAATGTCTTCATTAGTTGCTTTTCTTATTATAATTTTTAAACTTTCTTTGATTTCGCCAATGATTTTGTCCGTAAAATGGAAATGATAAACTTTACCAATATCAATTCCTTTGTCGGCTTGAATAATAGCATAATCCCCTTTTTTAAATGGATATTGCTCAGGATTCAAGAAAAAATCTCTTCTAAATCCCTTGAATTCTATCTCAACGAATTCAGTCATTTATATGCTTTTTTTAAGATTCTTTTTATGTTTATGCTTAAATTAATTAATATTAAATTAAGGTAAATATTTTTATTTATAAGGTCAATAGAATTTTCTATTTCACTTTTAATCAATTCAAGTTCATCGCAAGTGAAACACTCCATTAATTGATTTATTGGTTTATTTCCAAAAGTTCCAATTTCCAATTCTTTTTGCTTTTCACTTTTTATTATTAGGTGAATGGCTTCTTTAACCCATTGGTTGAATATTGATAAGAAATCTTTCACAAAACTCAGGTCTCTTTTTTTTGATAATACTTCGGCAAAATCAAGATAAAGATGAGAATTATTTGATGAGACAATTTCAATGAACTTTTCAGCGAATTCACTTATTTCTTTGATTCCTTCTTGAAGAAATTCCGCGGCTTTTGTGTAATTTCCTTCTGAAATGATTGATATGATTTCAGCATCGTTTTCATCAATTTTAAAGTTGTTTAATAAAGCGTTTTTTATTTCTTCACTTTGTAATGGTAAAAATTTTATTCCAGTGCACCTTGACTGTATCGTTGGGAGTATAAGTCTTTGGTCTTCAGTTGTCAGGATGAAGAGCATATCTTTTGGTGGCTCTTCTAATAATTTTAAGATTGAATTTGCTGCTTGAATAGTCATCTTTTCTGCATTTGATATTATAGCAATTTTCTTTTTCCCTTCAAAAGGTTTAAATATCGATGAGTTTTTTAAATTTCTGATGGTGTCTATTGAAATCGATGTATTTCCCTCAAACATTATCCTTTGGTATGGATTTTGAATTTTCTTTTTCTTTTTTTCGTATATTTCTTCATCTTTGGATTTGGAAAAAACAGGGATGATATATTCGACGTCTGGATGTTCCATTTTATTTATTTTAATGCAACTTGAACATTTGGTGCAAGGTATTGAATCTGTGTTTTTACAATTAATAGACCTTGCTATTTCGAACGCAATCGCTTCTTTTCCAGTCCCTTGAGGTCCATAGAAAAGATATGCCTGACTTAATCTTTCGTTTATTATTGCGTTTTTAAAGAATTTTATGACTTTTTCTTGACCAATTATGTCTTCAAACATAGTTTTAAAAAAATTAATCAAATCCTTTATGTTCTATTAGATTTGCGCCTATATTTCCAAGCCCGATTGAGCCGAGATAGATTTTGGTTGTCATTTTTACCGGCATTTTTCTTTCATCATTTGTTACCCATACTCTAATGTTCCCGCCATGTTTAAATACGCCGATACTTTTCATAAGCGGTTCAACAAGTATAGTTTCATATATTCCAGTTTTGACTTTAATTTTTTCTTTTTTAAGAACCTTAATTTCGAGATTGTATATTTTACCATTGTCAAAATGAGGAACATTCAATGCCTTACCGATTTCAAGTTTTTGTGTTCTCAAATAAAAAAGAGAAGAGAGTGCATCTTGAAAAATTTGTGAAATCTTTACCGTATCTTTATCGGAAAAAGCAATGTTATTTTTATAATCGAACTCATAATAATTATCGCTATCGTAATTACCTTCGTGAAGGTGTTTTTCGATTTTCCAAGAGAATATTCCTTTGGAATCGATGATGGATTCAATTCTATCTTCGACTTTAAAAATTATTGAAAATGATTTGCTTGAAGATGCTTCTGAAACTACTTGATAACATTTGCGATTTTTGAAGTTTATAGTATCAACAACGGACATAGTAGCGACACCCGCTTGTATCGGACCATAGTCAATTGAAAACGTTAATTTTTCACCAATGTTAAATGCTTTATTTTCAACGTTAATTTGTTCAACGTCAATTGGTATATACTTCGTTGTGTCGTTTTTATCATTATTGGCAGAAGAATTAGTATTAAGTGAAAAAATCATCGTCAAGTAAAGAAAAATTTGTGTAAAATATTTAAATATTTTTGTTAGTATTAAGTTCATTTTAGAGATTTTTATAAGATTTATCTTAATGAATATCTTGTTTTAATCGATGCCTTACTTTTGCAATTTTTTTCTCAACAAGATTAAATACCTCTTCAGGAGTAATTAAATCCATCAATTTGAATTTTATGTAATTTTTTTTACTTTTTTTAACTCCTTCTGGTATTTTTGGAGTTAAAATGGAATCCTCTCTTTTATAAGGTCCCCATCTTGTCGGATTTAAAGGAATTATATCTGGATAAATTCCAATAACGTCAACTCCAAGTACAACTGCAAGGTGTAATGGACCTGTGCTGTTTGATATCAATAAGTCAGCCCTTTTTAAAAGAGCGGAAAATTCTTTCAATGTTAATTCAGATTCAAGACGGATTGGCTTTTTTGAGCAATAGTTCATAATTTTATTTAATGTATGTTCCTCTGATTTAGTTCCAGAAATGATGATTTTTGAATTTGTTTTTGATAGAATAATGTCAATCAATTTCGCGAAATTTTTTGGATTCCAGTCTATCGCCGAACCTCTTGAAGATGGGTGAATGATTATTAATAGGTCATTTTCAGTTATTCCTTTATTTTTTAAAATGTATTCAATCTTGTTTTTTTCATTATTTGGTATTTCTATGTCGAAAGTAACATTTTGGTCATATATTCCAAATGGTCTTAATAATTCTAAATTATATTCTACTTCGTGTTTTGTGCAATATTTTCTATGTTCGTAAATTCTTTTGTTGAACAATAATGAATACCATCTATAACCACTTCCAATCCTTTTGGGTATTCTTGAGATAAATAGAATTAAAGCAATAAACAATGATGGATAAAGAATAAAAGCTATATCGAATTTTTTCTCTTTTATTTCTTTAATAAGAGAGATTGGATTCTTTTTTTTATTGTTGGAATCGTCTATTGTAATTATTCCATTAAGTTTTGGATTACATTTTAAAATGTCGCTTGTGTAATTTCTTGCAAGGAACCAGATTTGTGAATCTGGGTATTTTTTTCGAAGGGCTGAAACTACGGGGAAGGAAAGGATAACATCTCCAAGCATATCTGTTCTTGAAATTAGAATCTTATTCATATTTGTTTTGCTATTTCTATCAATTTTGGAAGAATCCTTTCAATTTCACCGTTAATCTCGAGGAAAATTTTTTCATAACTGTCAATGTTTCCTCCAACTGGGTCTATTATATCTAAGTTTGCGTTCTGTGGCTCGGCATTTTCGAATTTTTTTAAAGGGTAAACTTTATCCATATATTTCAAAAATCTCTTTCTGAAAAAATCAATGTGGTCTTGTGACATAGTGAAAATGAAATCGCTTTTAGTTATCATCTCTTCATTTAACTGTTTTGATTTATGTGAGGAAATGTTGACATTATATTTTTTTGCGACTTCTTCAGCAAAAGCGGATACTCTCATACCGTTAACGGTATTCGTTCCAGCTGAAAGAACTTTGATTTTATTTTTAATAATACTCGGTATTTTGTTTTTGAGAATTCCCTCTGCCATTGGACTTCGGCAAACATTACCACTGCATACAAATAGAATATTCAACTTTTTTTGATTCATTTCGTTATAAGTTTTAATAATTACCTGATAATTACGTTATAAAAATTTATATTCAACTAACTTATGTAAGGGTAATTCATGAATTACCCTTATACAATCATCACCATTTTTATTTTAATAATTAATTGGTTCTTATAATATTAGAAATCCTATCACAATTTTCAGTTAATTATTTTATTTTTCTAATTCAGATTTTAATGTATTTTTTGATTTCTTCCATAGGGATCCCACCTTCTCTTATAATTTTTGGAATTGGGGTTGAAACGTCTATTATTGTTGATTCTCCTTTTGAACGTATTTTCCCAGTATCAATGATAATATCACAGCTTGTTTTTATTTCTTGTGGAATTTCTTCAATGGAATATGGTGCTTTTCCCCCTGATAAATTTGCGCTTGTTGATATAATTGGATATCCGCAAAACTTTGTTAAAAATCCACATATTTTATTATTTGGAAGACGGACTCCAATATTTTCTCTGTCCACGGGTAGTTTATCTTTTAATTTTAACGAAGATTTGAAAATGAGTGTTAGAGCACCTGGCCAAAATTTTTCCATTAAAATAATGGCTGGTTGATGAATTTCTTCAATTAATTCTTTTAAATCTAAAACGTTCCCAATGATTATGCTGAAGGGGTGATTTTTTTCTCTCCTTTTTATCTGATATATTCTTTCAATGACGTTTTTATCATAAACATTTGCACCCAGTCCGTATACAGTATCAGTAGGATAAATAATAACTTTTCCCTGTTTGACAGTTTCTGCAATTTTCTTAATGATTGGTTCAACGTTTTTTCTTTGGTTTATTTTTATGACGTTCATAAATCTATATTGTTGTTAAATATATAAGGATACTTTTTTAAAAACCTCTTCAGCAGTAATATCCTTCATACACTTAAAGTGTTCAAGAGGGCATCTATCACCGCCGTGTATTCCACAAGGTCTGCAAGGTAAATCTTCCTCGATTATAATGTGGCCATTGCCATAAGGATAAAAACCGAAAGCTGGAACAGTTGCACCGTAAATTGTTATAACTTTGGTGTTCCCTGCCACAGCAAGATGGGTTGCTCCACTATCGTTCGTAACTGTTACACTTGTTTTTCCCATTGCCAAGGCAGATTCTCTTGGCGTAAAAATCCCTACGGTATTAATCCCACTATTTTTTGAGAGTGCATTTATTTCTTCACAAAGTGCAATTTCACTTTCACTGCCAAATATCATTGTCCTTGTGTTTTTTTCTTCTTTAAGTAAATTGATTAACTCTGCATATCTTTCTTTAAGCCATCTTTTTGTTGCCCAGCGGGAACCAGGCGCAATTCCCACAATTTTTTCGCCGTTCTTTATGTTATGTTTTTTTAAAAAATTTTCAACTTTTTGAAAATCACTTTCGTTAAAATAGATTTTTAGTTGAATATTTTTAAATTTCTCATTATTCAATGAGAGTAATGATAAATTTCTTTCAATTTCGTGCGAATTACTCTTATATTTAATTTTTTTTGTATATAAAAAAGAAATATAACTTTTATCAAATCCAATTCTTTTTTTTATACCTGCAAATAAAGGAATAATCGCACTGCGTAATGAACGATGGGGAATGTAAGCAATATCGTATTTCCCCTGTTTAACCTTTTTTATTATCTGGCATAATCTCAATAAACCTTTGTCTTTCCCTTTTTTGTCATAGATTATTATTTCATTGAGATTGGGGTTCGTTTCAAGAACATTATATCCGTCGGGTCTTGCAAGATAACTTATAGATTCAATTTGAGAAATATTTTTTAAGTGTTCAATGAGTGGTAAACTTAAAATCACGTCTCCGATAAATGCTGTTTGAATAATTAATGCTTTCATTAAATTAGTAATATTTTATTCTTAGCAAACCTACTTTACTCAAAAAAGTCGAAGATGTTGCGTAAAAACCCTTTGTTTGTATTAGGTTCCGATTACTCGGAGAGAATATATAATTTTTTTTGATGTTTTTAGATTGTTACATTATTGGAGCCTTCTGAAATAGAGATTATCAAATCGTCCTGAAGTTTCGGGACTCATCATAATGACATAAAAATCTATGTTATTTCAAGTTTCAATTAATTAAAATTTAAGGATTCTTAATCATTTTTTAAATTTTTCAGCACTCTATAATAATAAATTATATTTGTAAGGACAGCACACTATGCTGTCCTTACAATAACAATCGTCAAAAATTTTCATCATTTTAAGAACTAATTAAAAATTGCTAAGTCATCACAAAAAATCATAAAAACCTTAAATTTTTCAGTGGTCTATATTATTTATTTTATAAACGAATTTTATATTACGGGAAGTTCCTCTAATGATTTTTTAATTAATTCTTCTGGGTATTCGTAATCTTCAAGTTGTTTTGAAAAATACTTTTCGTAAGAACTTAAATCAAAGAAACCATGTCCGCTGTATGCGATGACGATACATTTTTCTTCACCTGTTTCTTTGCATTTTAGAGCTTCGTCAATGGCACCTTTTATGCAGTGAGCGGTTTCTGGGGCACATAGAATGCCTTCCGTTCTCGCAAAAGTGACCGCTGAATCGAACACTTCCTTTTGATGATATGCACGGGCTTCAATCACTTTTTTATCTACAAGCAGACATAAAGATGGTGCGTCTCCGTGATATCTTAGTCCTCCTGCGTGAATCGGTGGAGGAACAAAACTGTGCCCAAGTGTGTACATTTTTAGTAGAGGTGTTAGTCCAACGGTGTCTCCAAAATCGTATCGATACAATCCTCGCGTTAATGTTGGACACGCTTTTGGTTCACAAGCGATAATATCTATATCTTCACCCTTGAGTTTATCTTTTACGAATGGGTAGCATGCACCAGCGAAGTTTGAGCCACCACCCACGCATCCAATAATTATATTAGGTTTCTCCCCTGCCAACTTTAATTGTTTTTTCAATTCAAGACCAACGACGGTTTGATGGAGAAGTACGTAATTTAACACACTCCCCAACGAATATTTTGCGTCATCGTGAGTTGCAGCATCTTCAACCGCTTCTGATATTGCAATGCCGAGACTTCCAGGACAATTGGGATCTTTTTCTAACACTGTTCGACCTGAGTTAGTCAGAGTCGTTGGTGAAGGATAAACGTCTGCTCCCCAGGTTTGCATTAATAATTTTCTATAAGGTTTCTGTTCATAACTAACCTTTACCATATACACTGTGCATTTCAGTCCGAAAAGGCAACATCCAAATGCGAGAGCACTTCCCCATTGTCCTGCACCAGTTTCTGTGCAAATTCTTTTAACGCCTTCCTGTTTATTATAGTAAGCCTGCGCAATAGCAGTATTTGGTTTATGACTTCCAGGAGGGCTATAACTCTCATTTTTATAATAGATTCTTGCAGGGGTGCCCAATTCCTTTTCAAGTCTATGTGCACGAAATAGTGGCGTAGGACGCCAAAGTTTGTAAATATTCAGTACATCATCAGGTATTTCAATCCATCTATCCTGACTTACTTCCTGTTTTATCAATTCCATAGGGAAAATCGGCAGAAGGTCTTTGGGTTCTACGGGTTGCCCAGTTTTTGGATTAAGTGGTGGGGGAAGTGGTGCCGGAAGGTCTGGTAGTATATTATACCATTGTTGTGGTATCTCTTTTTCGGATAGTGTTATTTTTGTGTCTTCCATAATTTCCTCCTATTTGATTTTTTAATTAAAATGCTCGAATTATCATATGAAAATGTGATTTATGAAAAAATGAAATAAGTATTATTGTTTTCATTAAAATTATAAAATGCATCAAGAAATAAGAAGGTATTTATCTATTTCTCCCCAAAGAGTTGATGTCCAGCTGTCATTTTGGGAAGAAAAGGGAATAAACGGAATCGTGTCGCTTAATTCTTTTCTTATCATTTCAACGTTTTTATAGATGGACATATCGGATATTTTATCGCTCTTTGTTGCAACGACTATAAAGGGAATTTTTATCGACGTCAACCAATCCATAAGATTTTTATCTTTTATGTCGATACCGATTCTCATATCGATTACAATTACCGTGCATTTTAAGGATTCATTGTTTTCAAAAAAACTTTCTATAAGATGTTTCCATTTTCTTTGTGTTTGTTTAGGGACCTTTGAATAACCGTATCCTGGAAGGTCAATGAAATAATATTTGTTGTTAATAATAAAATAATTTATACATATAGTTTTTCCGGGTTTTGAACTGACTCTTGCTATGTCTTTTTTTCTCAGAAGACGATTAATAATCGATGATTTACCAACATTGGACCTGCCTGCGAATGCAACCATTGGCAGTATTTTTTTTGGAAATGAATCAGGATTGTAAGCACTTTTTAAAAATTCAGCTTTCTCAATATTCATTATCAAAATGTCATTAGTAAATTTTGAATTTAAAATGTTTTGCAAACTTCGTAATTTATTTAGATTATTTATATAACATAAAGTTTTTATGCTTCCTTTTTCATTCTTTTCATTACAAGAATAGGTTCGGCTTTATTAAAAAGGACGTCTTTAGTAATGATGCACTCTTTGATTCCTTTTATGGAAGGGATTTTAAACATAACATCGAGCATAAGGTCTTCGATTACTGCACGTAATCCACGTGCGCCCATTTTTCTTTTTATCGTTATATTGGTTATTTCATCGAGCAAGTCGTCAGTAAATGTTAATTTGATGTCATCAAGTTCAAAGAGTTTTTTATACTGTTTTGATAAGGCATTTTTTGGTTTGGATAAAATGTCTAAAAGGACTTTTTTATCTAATTCGTGGAGAGTGCCCAATACGGGAAGGCGTCCAATGATTTCTGGAATAAGTCCAAATTTTAATAGGTCTTCTGGCTGAACTTGTTCTAATATTTCACCAACATCAGAATATTTTTTCGATATCGGCATTGATTTAAAACCGATAGAAGTATTACTTACTCTTTTAAGAATAATTTTCTCAAGTCCTTCAAACGTTCCGCCACACATAAAAAGGATGTTTTTAGTATTTATATTGATAAAGCTTTGTTCAGGATGTTTTCTACCACCTTTTGGGGGAATGCTTGAAACCGTTCCCTCTAAAATTTTTAATAGAGCTTGCTGGACTCCTTCACCAGAAACGTCGCGAGTTATTGATACATTTGGTTCTTTTCTTGCAATTTTATCAAATTCATCGATATATACAATTCCCTTTTCTGCCTTTTCGATGTCGTAGTCAGCAGATTGAACTAATCGAACAAGGACGTTTTCAACATCTTCTCCAACGTATCCTGCTTCCGTCAATGCGGTTGCATCTGAGATTGCGAACGGAACGTCTAAAAATTTTGCAAGCGTTCTTGCAAGAAGAGTTTTTCCAGTGCCTGTTGGTCCGATAAGGAGAATGTTACTTTTTTCTACTTCAACGTCATCGATAGATAATGATGAATTTATTCTTTTATAATGATTATATACCGCAACAGAAAGGATTTTCTTTGCTTTTTCTTGACCAATAACATAGGAATCAAGTTCTTCTTTAATAAGCGTTGGGGTTATTGCTTTTTTTCTAACTGTAACGGGTGGAATGGCATTTTTTTTAAGTAATTCATTTGCGCTAAATATGCACCTATCGCAAATATAGACATCCGGTCCAGAAATGATAGTATTTATTTCCTTATGGGTTCTTCCACAGAACGAACAGTATATTCCTTTTTTAGAATTTATAGTTTTTTTCATAACCAAGTTCCTATGACTTTTTTTGTTCTTCTAAAGTTTTCATTTTAAAAATTACTTCGTCGATAATGCCATATTCTTTAGCCGTTTCAGGAGACATAAAGAAGTTTCTATCAGTGTCTTTTTCAATTTTTTCAATGCTCTGACCGGTATGAAAGGATAAAATTTCATTAATTTTACCTCTTAGGGTTAAAAGTTCTTTTGTATGAATTTCTATGTCCGTGACCTGTCCCTGTAAGCCACCCCATGGCTGATGAATCATAATTCTGGAATTAGGAAGTGCGGAGCGTTTATTTTTTTTGCCTGCTGAAAGAAGAACGGCAGCCAAACTTGCTGCCTGACCCATACATATAGTTGCAACGTCGGGTTTTATATACTGCATTGTGTCGTATATGGCAAGTCCTGACGAAACGTTTCCACCAGGCGAGTTTATATATAAATATATATCTTTGTCTGGGTCTTCTGCGGCGAGAAATAACATCTGCGCTATTACCAAACTTGCAATAGTATCTTCTATGGGAACTCCAAGAAAAACTATCCTTTCTTTTAATAATCGCGAATAAATGTCATATGCTCGTTCCCCTCTTCCTGTTTGTTCTACTACAATTGGAACTAAATTCATAATATCACCTCTGTTGAAAATTTAATTAAATATTTTACAAACTGTTTATCTGTTTCTTATCTTATGTATGTTTATGAAAAAGTATTTCTAAAATTTTGAATTATCTTTATTCGATATATGTTTAAAATATTATGTTAAATTGTTACCTCTTCAATCTGTGCTTTTTCCAGAATAAAATCGTAAAGTTTATCGTCGAGTATTTGCTCTTTTAGTTTTTCTCTTGATTGTTTTGAACGGAGTGTAATGCGTGCCTTTTCAGGTTTTATATTGTTTATTTTTGCAATTTCATCTATCCTTTTTTCGATTTCCTCTTCTTCAACTTTCAAGGTATTTTTTTCTATTAGTTTTTCTCTAATCCAATACCATTTTATGTTTTTAATGGCAGTATCCCGAAAGTTTGATTTTATGTATTCTTCGTCTATATTTTCTATATTTTCTTTTTTCATATCCTTAATTGTTTGATTTATATAATTTTCAATCATAATGTTTGGAACGTCAAATTCGTGGCGTCTGATGATTTCATTTTCAACTTGCTTTTTTAGGTCTTCGTTTGATTCGAATTTTGCTTTTGCTTCGAGAACTCTATTTATATGTTCTTTCAAATCTTCCAGGGTTTTGAAATTTTCATTAACATCTTTGGCAAATTCATCATCTAATTCTGGAAGATTTATCTTTTCAATATTTTTAATATTTATTAAAAAGGATTCAACATTATTTCTTGCGGATTGTGCTTGAGGGTTATTTTGAACCATACCTTGTTGAGTAATTGCTTGTTGAACTAATCCTAATCCCTGCTGAATTTCAGTGGTTACTATTCTGTTTTCACCTATTCTTGCACCAATCAACTGTTGAGCATTTTCACCACCGAAGGCGTTGTGCCCAAGTATAAAATACCTGTCATCCCATCTTTTTCCAATAAGTGGGACGTGCGTTTGTGGGTCAATCATCTGCACGTCAGCGAGAATGTAATGTCCAATTTGTGCTCCATCTTCAATCTTTTCTTTCGTTCCAAATTGATGTCTCAATTTTTCTATTTCTTCATCTATTTCTTCTTTTGTGATTTTTTTCAATTTTTTCTGTAATTTTATGTCATCAATCTCAGCGAGTTCAAACGTAGGTTCCGTTTCAATGGTTGCAACAAAATGTAATCCCTCGTTTTCATTGTATTTGACGTCTTGAACTTTTGCTTCACCAACCGGTTTTATGTTTTCCTTTGTTATTGCTTCATTGTAATATTTATCGACAAGTTTATCGATAAGATACCCTTCAATAGTTTTTCCAAACATTTTTTTGATTAGAGCAATGGGCACTTTTCCTTTTCTAAAACCCTCTACTTTTGCGTTTTTCTGGTATTCCTGATAAATGTTTTGTTCTTCTTCTTCGGTTTCGGAATAAGGGACTGTTATTTCTATATTTTTTTCACAATTTGATATGTTTGTAATGTTGATTTCCAATTTTTACCCCTTATTAATTCAAGTTATTATTAAGTTTTAATATATTAATTTTTTTATAAAAATAAAAGTATTTTTTATCCCCATAAAAGTGGTAAAATTTTTTCTTTAATTACCTGGGAATTGCAATATCATATATAGGGGCGAACGGCCGTTCGCCCCTACAAAAGTTTTCATTTTTGAAATTAGTGTTGATTAACATTTTATTTATTCACATTTTAAAATTTTTATCGCAATTTTTTGGTAATTATTTTATAAATGAGGCGATTTTTTTTATTTCTTGAAACTTTTTCTTTATAATATTTGTTATTGATTACGGATGATTAAGTAGATGAATTAGAAATTTTTAAGAAATAAAAACTGGGAACTCCGAAATATTAGAAGGTCAATTAACTTAGTCGTGAAAGTTTGTAACTTTGATTTGCTAACTAAGTTGATTGGCCTTTTCTATTTATATGTGTATGGGATTATAGTAATAAAATCAATTATAAGTTTGCGAATTCAATTGCATTATCGCTCCATTTTGGAGCATTGTTTATGCCATCCATTACTTCATCGATAGAATTTATCACCGTCCACATTG
>CAZBIT010000018.1:0-13289 GCA_964491835.1 uncultured bacterium | reverse complement strand
AATTGAAGAGGGTTTCCTGCTTGGTGATTTAGAAAGAATCGTTATTTCGATGAAGAAAGTAGTGGAGGAAACGGGTGTAAAAATCATTGCAGGTGATACGAAAGTCGTAGCAAAAAAGAGTGCGGATGGATTGTTTATAAATACCTCAGGAGTAGGTATTTTAAAAAAGGATTATAAGATTTCTGGAAGCAATGCAGTTGCAGGAGATAAGATTATATTGAGTGGTTACATTGGAGACCACGGAATTGCTGTAATGTCAAAGAGACATGGGTTGTCTTTTGATACTAAAATTGAAAGTGATTGTTCACCTTTAAATCATATAATTAAATCGATACTGGGAAAAGCGTTAAAGGTTAATGTACTGCGTGACCCAACAAGAGGTGGATTGGCAACAGTCCTCAATGAAATTGCTAAAAAATCTAACGTTGGAATTTTTATTAATGAAGATAAGATTCCAATTAGAGAAGAGGTTTTAGGAATATGTGAGATAATGGGTCTCGACCCACTTTATATTGCTAATGAAGGCAAATTCGTTGCTTGTGTTCCACAGGATGATGTAAGTGAGGTGCTTGATGTAATTAGGAGTTGCCAATATGGTGAAAATGCTAATATTATTGGCGAAATAACAGAAGAATTTAAAGGAAGGGTTATTATGAAAACCATTATTGGAGGTGAGAGAATTGTAGATATGGCTTCCGGTGAATTGCTACCGAGAATTTGCTAATTATTTTTTTTATTTGCAAATTATTAAAAATTATTTATATTTAATAAAATATATTAAATTATTTCAATCATTCTTAATTTATTTTTATTCATTAACCTGAATTTTCAATGAAAAATATTCGAAATTCTGCACAAATACCTCAATTTGGAATCACTTTATTAATAAAAATCTGTCTTATTAAATAATAAATCTAATAATTTTATTAATATTTTAATTAAAAAAGTGAACGTTATTAGAATTATATGTATTTTTTAAGGATATGCTTAAAATGTGTTTGTATTTTTCATAAAGTTATTTATAAATATTTTTTTATATTTTAAAATTTTTGTGAACTATAATGGATTTATTTATTAATAAGTTAAGAATAAAATTAAGTGAATCTACTCCTGATAATGAACTTATTGAACGAATTTTACCAAAAGAAGATAAAGATTGGAAGTATGAGTCAAAAATTTTTGACGAAAAAGGTGAAGTAAGAGAATATGCGTTTCTTGAAGACATTATTTATTTTTTGTGCTGTAAAAATATAGATGCAGTTAAAAAAGTAGCGACAGATAATAATGTTTCCAATAAAGATTTAATAAAACTTACTGAAATAACATTTGATTTTACCGTATGGAAGAATATTCCAGATTGTGCATTTTATATTATTGATAATTTTTTTCTGGATGAAAATCGAACTACTTATGGAGTTTTACTATATGTAAAGAAATTGCTGGATGAAAGTGATTTTCAAAAGGCCTCAGATGTAATAAAAAACTACAGGAGAAAAATTATACCCGAACAATTGAGCCAGTGGGGACTTAGATTATTTGAACAAGCGATGACTTTTGAGGGTTCAGTAAAAGAAAGAGATTATACAAAAGCGTTTCAAATCAAGAAGATTTTTTTATTAGAACCTGAAACAATAAATTATTATGCATATATTCAATATGATTACAATATGAATAATGGTTATTATTTACAAGCAGCGGAAATTGCGAAGGTTTTTCAATTAGACAGGACGAGAATGAAACGGGCAGCAATTAAAGCTTTTGAAATAGAATTTAAGAAGTTTCGGGAAAAGTTTGACAATGGTGATTATGTGGAAAAATCGAGTTTTAAACCAGATGACCCATATATTCACGCTGTTAGTATATTGAGTGAATATGATATAATGGAAGAAAGGCACTCTACGGATGCATTTGCGACTATATATTATAAAGAAGCATCTGATATCGCCTTTTTCTTTCTTAAAAAAATTATGGATTTATCAGAGTCCAGAAATGTAAATTTTTTTATTAAATCATTTTTTTGTTCAAATATCATAGCAGATTACCATCTATATGATGTAGTTAATATCGAAAGAGCGGTAGCCAGCAATCAAATTATAGGGGAAGTTGTAAAAAAATTAAACAAATTTATTAATAACGTTGAAGAAGCAGAGAATTATTACAAACCCGTTTTAAAATTATTCTCCATTTACACTTCACATAAATCCTCTATTTTAGATATAGCATGCAAAATGTTTGATATATTCGTTAAAAGTGATAAAATTGAACAATCTTATAAAACTTATGTTGATTTTAAATTAGAAAAAAGCGAAATTACAAAAATTTTAATGAATAGGTGTTTAGTCCTTCTTAAACGAAGGAAAGTAGAAGAGTTTTTGGACTTTATAGAAACTTTTTCAATTGTTTCTGATATTAAAGAGATTAATGAATTTATGGAACAGGTTTATATTAACTTTGACAAATATATTTTTGAAAGATATTTTGACGACGCGATTGCTATCTCGGCTGTTTTTAAATTTCCAAGGAAGAAAATAGTTTCTACTGCCTGTTTTTTTTGTAAGGAACTTCTTTTAAAAGAGGATGATGATGGTGCCGTCAATGTGATAAATAAATTTGATTTGTCATATAGTAATCTTAAAAAGGTTTTTAGTGATATTTATAATATTAGAGTGAATTCATCTTGGAAAGGGGGTTATGATTTTAGGTTGATGTTTGGGATTTCAGTTGCGAATATAGGATTTTTTAAATGGATTCTGAGAGAAATATTTAGATTGGAAAGATTATCAACTTGGTATCTTGGAAAAGAAATAGATGCTAAAAAGAAAAACTCCAATTAATATTTTCCCCTAAAAATTAAATGTTTAAAAACAAAAAAAGGAGGTCTAATGTGAAAACTCTAAAAAGTAAGAGAGTTTTATTTTTTGTTATATGGGGATTTCTATTTTTACTTGGATTTTATTGTGCAAAGAAAGAAAAAGAAGGAGACCTAAAAAGCGTTCGATTGATTGATTTTCAGCCAAAACCGATGCTTGTTGTAAAGGAAACTAAAATTGAAAAGGCGAAATTTCCTGTAATAGATGCTCATAATCATTTGAGAAGATTGGCGAGACAGGGTGAGGACATAGCCCAATACGTTAAGATTATGGATGAATGTAACGTAAAAATGGTTGTTAATCTCGACGGTGGTTGGGGTGGAGCACTCGATTCGGTGATGAAAAAAATGAAAGAACCTTATCCAGATAGATTTATTATTTATACAAATCTTGATTATAGTAAAATTAATGAACCAGATTATCCAGATTATATTGGGAATTTAGTTGAAGAATCAATAAAGAAGGGGGCTCAAGCACTAAAAATACATAAAGCTTTGGGGCTTGGTGTAAAGGAAGCGGATGGAAGTTATTTGCGTGTCGATAGTCCAAAACTTGATAAAGCCTGGGACGTTTGCGGTAAATATGGAGTTCCCGTTACCATACACATAGGTGACCCTCTTGCATTCTTCACTCCACTTGATAGGTTTAATGAACGTCTTGAAGAACTTATGGACCATCCCGGCTGGATGTTTAATAAACCCGAATTTTACACTATAGACCAATTGTTCGAACAAAGAGATAATTTACTTCAAAAACATAGAAACACGAATTTTATTGGTGCACATATCGGTGGTTTTTCAGAAGACCTTCAAAGAGCAGGTGAATATCTTGACAAACATCCCAATCTTTATTATGATACATCTGCAAGAATTCATGAAATGGGAAGACAGCCATATACAGCAAGGAAATTCCTAATCAAATATGCTGATAGAATCGTATTTGGAACGGATGGTTGCGATTCTGGTGCAATAAATGCAAATATGTATCATCTTAATTGGCGGTGGTATGAATCCGATGACGAATACTTTGATGTGGCAAAAGGTCATCATTATCAAGGAAGATGGATGGTTTATGGTATTTTTCTTGCCGATGACGTCCTTCAGAAAATATATAACGGCACGGCGAAAAAGTTATATCCAAGTTTAAAAAATATCAAAATGTAGATTTGCTGAAAAAAAATATAATTTAATTGGTATTTAATTAAAGGAAAAAATAAATATGTGTAAATTAAATTTAAAAAATTATTTATTTGCATTTTCATCTATTTGCTTGTTATTGTTAATAGTTAATTGTTCTAAAAAAACTAATTTAAAGGATACTCGATTGGTTGATTTTGACCCAAAACCGATGCTTGTTGTGAAAGAGACATCCGTTCCCAAAGCCAAGTATCCTGCAATTGATGTTCACAATCATTTACGTCCCGTTGTTGAATCTGATGAAGATATATCAAAGTTTGTAAAAATTATGGATGATTGTAATGTTAAAGCAATTGTTGATCTTGATGGAGGTTGGGGAGAGACTCTTGATAAACACTTAAAAAGATTGAAAGAGCCATATCCAGACAGGTTTATTGTATATGCACAAGTTGATTTTAGTAAGATTGATGACCCGGATTTTGCAGAATATTCTGCAAATCAACTTGAAGAATCGGTTAAAAAAGGTGCCCAGGGATTAAAAGTACATAAAAGTTTGGGGCTTGGTGTCAAAGAAAAAGATGGAGGTTATCTTAAAGTTGATACACCGAAATTAGATAAGGTATGGGCAAAATGTAATGAACTTGGGATACCAGTTGAAATACATACTGCCGACCCGATTGCATTTTTTACACCTCTTGACAGGCATAATGAGTGGTTAAAAGTGCTTATAGATTATCCGAATTGGGTATTTAATAAGCCAGAATTTTATTCTTATAATGAGCTTAGTCAACAGAGAAATAACGTCATCGCTAAACACAAAAATACAATCTTTATAAATGCGCATATGGCGAATATTCCCGAAAACCTCCAAAAACTTAGTGAATGGCTTGATATGTATCCCAATTTTTATGTGGACATAGATGCACGACTTTGTGAACTTGGCAGACAACCATATACCGCAAGGAGATTTATCTTAAAATATCAAGATAGAATAATGTTCGGAACGGATGGATATAAAAATACGCCAATTAATGAAGAAATGTATCGTCTTCACTGGAGATTCCTTGAAACGGATGACGAATATTTTGATATTTCAAAAAGCCATACGGTTGTTGGATACTGGAGAGTTTATGGACTTTACCTCCCTGATGAAGTGCTTGAAAAGGTATATTATCTTAATGCAAAAAGGATAATTCCTAAAGTTATTTAAATTTATTTTTATATTTTTTTAAAGTATCTGATATAAAAAAAAGGTTAAATACTAATAAAATATAATAATATGTCTTTTAAAGTAGTTTCCGTAGGTGAATTGCTTGTTGAAATAATGCGTGATGAGATTGGTGTTCCTTTGAAAGTTCCAGGGAGATTTTTAGGTCCTTTCCCAAGTGGTGCGCCAGGGATTTTCATTGATTGTATCGCAAAATTAGGGATTCCCTGCTCTTTTATTGGCACAGTGGGTAATGATGGTTTTGGAGAATTAATTTTAAATCGCTTTAGAGAAAGCGGGGTTGATATATCCAATATTAGAATATCAAAAGAACATACAACGGGAGTAGCATTTATAGCATATAGAAAAGATGGAAGTCGAGAGTTTGTATTTCATTTTGATAAAGCGGCGAGTGGTAATATAAGGGAATCACAAGTTAGACACGAAATATTTAAGGGTGTTGAGTGGTTGCATATTACCGGTTCTACCATAACGGCAAATGAAATGTGCAGACAATCTGGTTATAAGGCGATTCAAATTGCTAAAGCAGAAGGTGCAAGTGTATGTTTTGACCCTAACATAAGACCGGAATTAGTTGATATTAATCGGATACAGGCGATATGTGACCCTATTTTAAAAAGAACTGATTTACTTATGCCAAGTGCTAAGGAAGCATGTTTATTAGCAGGAATAGAAAGTGAAGAGGAAGCTTGTTTGGAATTGAAAAAAAGTGGTGTTAAGGCGGTTGTATTGAAGCGGGGAGCACAGGGGTGCAGAATTTACGTTGATGATAAAACTATTGATGTGCCTTCTTTTACAGTTGAAGAGGTTGACCCCACTGGTGCAGGAGATTCATTTGACGCTGGTTTCGTTTATGGAATGATTCAGGGATGGGATTGGGAAAAATGCGGTAAATTTGCAAATGGTATTGGCGCTTTATCTGTGATGAAATTTGGTCCTATGGAAGGTGCACCAACGCTTAAAGAAGCTTTAGAGTTTACAGGTATTTAATTTGAAGAGACCGCAAAAAAGTGTTAAATATAATTCAGAATCCTCAAATTCAGATTAATCCAAACTTTAAATAATATAGATTTTTATACCATTATGTGTCTCTAAAACTTCGGGAGACATAATAATCTCTTTTTCAACTGACTCTTGAAATAAATTTTATAGTAAAGAATTTTATGTAAAATTTTGGATAAAAAAGTATTATATATTATTACTAATATGAATTAATTTTTTTCTTGCATTATAATTAGATAATTATTATATTTAAAGTTCAAAGTGGGTAGTAAGCCCACTTTTTTGTTATATTAATATTTAACAATATTTTACTTACAATACATTGATGTATTCAAAAGCAGAAATTATAAAGATTTTTGAGGATGAAATTCAGGGGATGGGATTTGAACTGGTTGAATTTAAACTTAACATAAATAATAGAGAAAGTTTAATAAGATTATTTGTAGATAAAGATGGTGGAATAACTGTTAATGAATGCAGTAAGATTAGCCATTCGATTTCTGACTTGATTTTCAGGAAGGCATTATTTGACAAAGATTATAAGTTGGAAGTTTCATCACCAGGCCTTGATAGACCACTTATTACAAAAAGAGATTTTCAGCGAAATGTTGGAAGAAATGTTATTCTTGAATATAAAGATGAATCTGAACTTAAGCGAATTGAAGGGAAAATTATGAGTGCGGATGATGAATTAATTTTAGAAAAAGAAAATGATATTATTTCAGTTAGTTACAATAACATTCATAAAGGTAAAATAAAATTAAAATGGTAAGTTGAATATAAAGAATTAAGATATACTTCAAGTTGATAGGTAATAAGTGGGAAATAGAATTTAGATTTGTTTTTAAAATTATATAAGATATGA
The DNA here is from genome assembly GCA_964491835.1 of uncultured bacterium. Taxonomy (GTDB): domain Bacteria; phylum SM23-31; class SM23-31; order JAUVVT01; family JAUVVT01; genus CAZBIT01. The sequence goes on along the minus strand of CAZBIT010000018.1, from coordinate 6,188 downwards.
ATGATTGTAAAAAATAAAAAATAACGAGGTTTTTAAAAATGAATCTTGAAATAATTGAAGCATTTAAAGAGATTGCCAGGGAAAAAAATTTAGATAAGGAGTCCCTTGTAGAGATAATTGAGAATACATTTTATTTTATGATTAAAAAGAAGTTTGGAACAACAGAAAATTTTGATGTTATTGTTAATATGGAAAAAGGGGAGATAGAAATTTATAGTTCAAAATTGATAGTAGAAAAAGTTGAAAATCCAAATACAGAAGTAGATTTAAGGACTGCGAAAAAATTTGAGCCAGACCTTGAAATCGGTGAAATGTTTGTTGAGATAATTGACCCAGAAAGTTTTGGAAGAAGATTAATTATTTCTGCAAAACAGAATTTAACACAGAAAATAAGAGAAGCCGAAAAAGAAATTGTATATGATCAATTCAAGAATAGGGTTGGTGAAATTATAATTGGAGATGTTAGTCAAATTAACCGTGATGAGATATTTATTAGTTATGATAAATTGGAAGTAACATTCCCTAAAAAAGAGCAAATTTATAATGAACGGTATCGCAGAGGTGATAGCATCAGGGTGATTATTAAAGAAGTTGTAAAGACGCCGAGAGGTCCTGAAATAATTGTATCACGTGTTGACCAGGGATTTTTAATAAGACTGTTTGAAATTGAAGTCCCTGAGATTTATGATGGAATTATAGAAATAAAATCTGTGGTTCGTGAACCAGGAGATAGAGCAAAAGTTGCGGTTATATCCAATGATAAGAGAATTGACCCGGTTGGAGCCTGTGTTGGTATGAAAGGTGTAAGAATTCAATCAATTGTCAAAGAACTTAATAATGAGAAAATTGATATAATTAATTGGAGTGAAGACCCGGAGGTTTTCATTTCCCAATCTTTAAGTCCTTCAAAACCGATAAGTGTAACGGTTAATAAGGAAGGAAAAACTGCACGAGCAATTATATTAGATGACCAAATTTCCCTTGCCATTGGCAAAGGTGGTCAGAATATAAGACTTGCTTCGCAACTAACTGGATATAAAATCGAACCAGTTAAACAATCCGATTTATTTAAGAAAGATGAAGAGAAGATTGACATAAGAATGATTGATAAATTATCTTTAAGTTTACAGAATAAGTTGATTGAAAATGGTTTTGATACTGCTGATAAAGTGCTTGATGCCGGGAAAGACGTTCTTGTTAAAATTCCTGGTATAGGAAGTAAAAAAGCAGAAAAAATAATAGAGTTATTGGAAAGTTTTTATGAGTAATGATAAAGTAAAAGAAATCGAAAAGACTAAAAGAGTTCATCAAATTGCAAAAGAACTTAATGTGGCAAGTGGTGAAATTCTTGACTATTTAAGGGAGAGGGAATATCATATTAAGGGTATGAATATTAATACCAAAGTTGATGAGGAAATGTATAATGAGATTATGATAAAATTTCATCCCGAAAAGATTATAGCGGACAAAAAATATGAGTATAAATTAAAAAAGTTGAAAATTGAAGAGAAAGAGGAACCTGTCCAAAAAAAGATTCTGAAAATTTCAATTGTTTATAAAGAGTTAAAACCTAAAGATAAAAAAATAGAAGTAAAGTTTATTGATGAGACCTTTGAAGAGCTTGAGATTATTGAGAAACAAAAGGTTGAGAAGAAAATTGAAGAAAAGAAAGAGGAAAAAGTCGAAGTAATTGAAGCAGCAGAAAAAATCGAACCAGTAAAGGGAAAAGAAGTTGAGGTAGTTGAAAAAAAGAAAGTCGTAAAAGAAGAAAAACAAATACCTGCTGAGGAAGAAATTGTTATCGAAGAAAAGATTGAACAAGAACCTAAATCATTCCAAGAGGTAATTGCAGAAAGATACGAAAGAGTAGAAAGGAAGATAAAAAAGCCCTTCAGGAGATTGTCGAAAGAAGGCAAAAAGATTACTGAAAAGACAAAGGAAAAAAAGGAAAGGTTTGTTGGTGACGAACATTATGACGTAACAGAAATAAGAAGAATAAGGAAAGTTAGGAAGAAAAAAATAGACCAAAAAGAGATAGATGCATCCATAAAAGAGACATTTGCTCGTATGGATGCTGGGAAGATAAGGAAGAAATACAAAAAGACAAGGGAGCAGGAAGAAGTTGGAGTCGAAGAAAAGCACGTCATAAAAGTCAGCGAGTTTATTTCTGTTTCAGAACTATCTGAACTTATGAAAGTTGAACCGTCGGAAGTAATAAAGAAATGTATTGAAATGGGCCTTTTAGTTACAATAAATCAGCGGTTAGATTATGAAACGATAAGTATGGTTGCAGATGAGTTTGGTTATGAGGTTGAACTTCTTCCTGAATACGGTCTTGATATTTTAGAAACAGAAGAGGAAAAAGAAGGAGAATTACAAGAGAGGCCCCCGATTGTGACTATAATGGGGCACGTTGACCATGGGAAAACATCTCTCCTTGATTTTATTAGAAAAAGTAATATAGTAGCAGGTGAAATAGGAAGTATTACTCAACACATTGGCGCTTATGAGGTTTTATATTTAGATAAAAGGATTACATTTTTAGATACTCCTGGTCACGAGGCATTTACGGCAATGAGGGCGCGTGGGGCACAGGTCACTGACATAGTTATTTTGGTTATTGCTGGGGATGAGAACGTCATGCCTCAAACGGTGGAAGCAATCGACCATGCAAAATCTGCTCAAGTTCCAATAATAATTGCCATTAATAAAATAGATAAACCAAATGCAGACCCTGAAAGAATAAAAAAACAACTTGCTGATAGAGGGATGTTAGTCGAGAGTTGGGGTGGAAAATATCCATCTGTAGAAATTTCAGCTAAAACAGGTCAGGGTGTAGATTCTTTACTTGAGATTATTATTATACAGGCAGAGCTTTTAGAACTTAAAGCCAATTATTTAAAACCTGCAAGAGGCGTTATTATAGAATCTGAATTGGATAAAGGAAGAGGGCCTGTTGCTACTGTGTTGGTTAACAATGGCACGTTAGAAGTTGGCGGTTCGTTTATTGCCGGGCAGTATTGGGGGAAAGTGCGTGCATTGTTGAATGAGCGTGGGAAGAACGTGTTGATGGCACCGCCATCAACCCCTGTTCAAGTATTGGGATTCACAGGATTACCTCAGGCAGGAGATACGTTCACTGTTTTAGAGAGTGAGAGAGAAACGAAAGAAATTGGCTTAAAAAGACAGCAATTAAAGAGAGAGCAGGAATACAGAAAAATTCGACATCTTACGTTAGACCAAATTTCCCAGCAAATAAAGTTCGGAGCCATAAAAGAATTATCATTAATTATAAAAGCAGATGTGGATGGTTCTATGGAAGCCCTGTCTGACTCTCTTTTAAAACTAAATTCTGAAAATCAAAAGGTTGCAATAAAAATAGTCCATAAAGGAGTAGGTGAAATATCTGAATCAGACGTTTTATTGGCATCCGCATCGAATTCAATTGTTATTGGTTTTTACGTAAGACCCAGTCAAAAAAGTAGGGAAATTGCAAGAAAAGAGAATGTTGATATAAGAGTTTATAATATTATTTATGATGCTATTGAAGATATTAAAAAGGCATTGGAGGGAATGCTCGAACCAGAAATTAAAGAAGAGGTAATGGGAACGGCGGTAGCGAGAGAAACTTTTAGAATACCAAAAGTGGGAACCATAGCGGGCCTTTATATAGAAGAAGGAAAAATTTCAAGAAATGATAAAATAAGAATTATTCGTGATGGAAAAGAGATTTACAAAGGTAAAATACATTCTCTTAAACGATTTAAAGACGATGCAAAAGAAGTTTCGACGGGATTTGAATGTGGAATAGGTGTTGAAAATTATAATGACATTAAAATTGGCGACATTTTTGAAGCATATAAAATAGTTGAAATTAAAAAATCAATTTAATTTTAATCTATTTGATTATTTAAGGTTTATGATTGTCGGCATTTGTGAATTGGAGGTCTTTATACCTCAATCGCGTTCATTGAAAGATAAAAGAGTAATCATTAAAAGTTTTAAAGACAAAATCTCAAAACGATTTAACGTTTCTATTGCTGAAGTCGGCTATCAAGATAAATGGCAAAGAGCAATTTTTGGCATTGCCAAGGTAAGTAATGATTCCGTTTCCGTTGACAAAGTCTTCGATTTTATCGACAAAATGATTATCGAAGATGGTAGAATGGAAGTCGTCAACTGGAACACAAAATTTGTTTGAGATTTTCTTTTCTAAAATTGTATTATTCTTTTTTCTAATTTTTAATCTGCTGTGAAAATCTTTTTATAAAAGAAAAATTGATTATTATGGCAGTTTAGGAATTGGATTTATGTCTAACAAACATTGAAATTAGATTTTGGAAGGAAAATATGGATTATAAACGGAGTGAACGGGTTGCTTGTGATATTAAAGCACAATTATGTGACATTATTCTTAAAGAAATTAAAGACCCTTTAATAGGTTTCATAACAATTACCAATGTCGTTGTTTCCGATGATTTGAAGATTGCCAAGATTTTTTTTAGTTCATTAGGAGATGTTGCGGAAAAGGAGAAAACTTATAAAGGATTAATGAGAGCAAAAGGTTTTTTGAGAAGAGAACTTTCAACAAGAATTAGATTGAGAAGTATTCCGGAACTTAGATTTTTTGTGGATGATTCGTTGGAAAAAGTTTCAAAAATTGAAGAAATTTTAAAAAAGATTGATTAAATATTTTTGATTTTTTTATTAACAATTAATAGTAAAAAATATTTTCTATTGGTTTGATATTAAATATATATAAGCCGCAAGGATTGACTTCATTTGGAGTAATAAAATCGGTACGTAAAGCTTCAGAGATAAAAAAGGTTGGACATGCAGGAAGTCTTGACCCATTTGCTACCGGTGTTCTTCTCGTATGTCTTGGTAATGACACAAAAAAAATTTCTGAATTTATGGAACTAAAAAAGGAATATGAAGGTGTAATCGAATTCGGAATTATTACGGATACGTATGATATAGATGGTAAGATTGTAGAAATGAAGCCAGTTAAAGGGTATGAAATAGATTTTTTGGAAGGGATTTTGTCGGAATTTATAGGAACTATAGATCAAGTTCCACCAATGTATTCAGCGATTAAATATTTTGGTAAACCCCTTTATAAAATTGCAAGGGCAAATAAAAAAATCAAAATTAAAGCAAGAAAAGTAAATATTTATTCAATCAAAGTATTAAATTATGTAAATCCTTTTTTAACTTTAAGAATTGTTTGTTCAAAGGGAACTTATATAAGAAGTTTGGCTTATGATATAGGGAAAATTTTAGGTTGTGGTGCCTACCTGAAATCTCTCACAAGAACGAAAATAGGAGATTATTCAATTTATAATTCTCTCTTTTTGGGAGACGTTGAAAGATATTTCAAAAATCAGAATTATTATGGAAATCTTGCATAATATAGAAAAGTTTGAAAATCAAAAATTTTCAGCAGTAACAGTCGGTACCTTTGACGGTTTACATCTTGGCCATCAGGCAATTATCAAAAAATTGTCCTCAGTAGCAAAACAAAAGGGAGTAATTTCAATAATTGTAACTTTTGACCCCCACCCTCAAACTGTAGTAAAGTCAAGAAAAAAACAGGAAATAAGCATTCTTACTACCGTTAATGAAAAAGCCGTCCTTTTAGGGCACTATAATTTAGATTTTTTCATAATTATACAATTCACAAAAGAATTCTCTCAGATATCTTCTGAAGAGTTCGTTGAGGATTATTTGGTAAAAAAATTAAGAGTAAAGGAGTTTGTTATTGGACATAATCATGCATTTGGAAATGACCGTAAAGGTTCGATAAAAACTTTGGAACTATTAAGTAAAAAATTTAATTTTAATGTCACGGTCGTTGACCCGGTTGATTATAAAGAAACGTTAATTAGCAGTACGAGGATAAGAAATGCTATAAGAGAGGGTAATATTTATGATGCGAGATGTATGCTTGGCAGAAATTATTCTTTTTCTGGAAAAGTAGTCAGAGGAAAAAGAAGATTGTTGGAATTCAATATTCCTACTGCAAATATTAAACCAAATAACAGTAAAAAACTTATACCTAAAGATGGGATTTACATTGCTAAAATATTGGTCAAAGGGGATATATATCGAGGACTTTTAAATATCGGTACCAATCCAACGTTTAATGAAAAGAAACTTTCTTTAGAAGCAAATATTTTCGATTTTCA
>CAZBIT010000017.1:11640-13616 GCA_964491835.1 uncultured bacterium | reverse complement strand
GGGTAATTCTTTTTCAGATGTGCTCATAAACGCAGCACGCGGGATGTTTTCATTAATAGTTGACCGCAGGACAATAAAACCTAAAGAACAAAAATGTTTTAAGATAAAAGGTAAAGATTATGAAGAAGTTGCGATAAACTGGCTCAGGGAACTTAATTTTGTCCATCAGAATAATCTTTTTCTTTTTAAAGAGTTTGATATTGAAAATGTCTCTAAAAATAAAAAAAGAATTGGAGTATCCGCAATCGCAAAAGGGGAAAGTATAGATTTAAACAGACATTTTATAAAAATTGACATAAAACTTGTAACTTATCACAAATTTTATGTAAAAAAGATAAACGATATATGGGAAGGTAATGTTATCTTTGATATTTAATTCAAAACAAAAATTAATTTATCAAAACAAAAAAAGGTTCATTGGATATGAGTAATATATTTGGATGCAACTGTATTGATTGTTATGATAATGATAATTTAAACCACAGATGCCTTCTTAATGAAGTAACTCTCGATTCCACGGGAACATGTGAGAATATTAATATATGCGATGAATACGAATGTGATTCTTGTGAAAGGTTCAGTCTGTGTTTAAAGAATAAGAAATTTGATTCCGAGTGTGAAAATTGTAAAAGTGAAGAAGAAGGCGAAGAGATAATCGGTGGTGGAATTATCACATTAATTTTATATTGTGATAATGTCAATTGTGATTTTAATGATGATAATAGGTGTACTCTCGGTAAGGGGATATATCTTGATGAAAATGGCACTTGTACGGCGGCTCAATATTTGGAAGATGAAGGTATAGTCTCTTCTGATGAAGGTGAAGATTGGGTCGATTCCATATAATAAAGATTGTTTTAATAATATATTTTTCTTGCTTTTATTAGGTGTTTAATTTATATTTTTTAAAAAAATAATTTTTTATTCTCATGTACATTTCACACATAAAAGATTAAATTGGGAAAAATAATCGCTATTGCAAATCAGAAGGGCGGTGTAGGAAAGACTACGACTGCGGTAAATTTGTCTTCTTGTATAAGCGCAGCTGAAATTAATACGCTTCTTGTGGATATGGACCCACAGGCAAATGCCACCAGTGGTTTAGGAATTGACCCAAGAAAAATTGAAAAATCGATTTACGATGTATTATTAGAACATACAGACATACATCAAATCATTCAAGAAACGGAAATGTCATTTCTTAAATTAATACCTTCTAATATACGTTTAGTTGGTTCTGAAGTGGAATTGATTAATTTTGAATCGAGAGAGAAGATATTGAGAAATGCACTTTCAACTTTAAAAGATAAGTTTGAATACATTATAATAGATTGTCCTCCATCATTAGGGCTATTAACCTTGAATTCCCTTACTGCTGCCGACTCGGTTATGATTCCTATTCAATGTGAATATTATGCACTTGAGGGATTAACTCATCTTTTGAATACTATTCGTCTTGTTCAAAAATACTTAAATCCTAACCTTAGGATTGAGGGAATATTGCTTACGATGTATGATAGTAGATTGAATCTTTCAAAACAGGTTTCGGATGAAGTTAGGTCTTATTTTAAGGATAAGGTGTTTAAAACTATTATTCAGAGAAATGTGCGTCTTGGAGAAGCACCGAGTCATGGGAAACCTATAATATTATTTGATGCAGTTTCTGTGGGATGTCAGAACTATATGAACTTAGCAAGGGAGATTTTGAATAATGGTAAAGAAACATTTGGGAAGGGGGCTTAAAGCTCTCTTTCCTGAGGATGCCCAAATCAGTGATGAAGTGCAGAATAAAAACTTTATTGAAATCGATGTCGAAGAATTAAGACCAAATCCTTATCAGGTTCGAGAGGATTTTTCTTCTCAACAGATGGAAGATTTGAAAAATTCAATAAAAGAAAAGGGAATTATTCAGCCCCTAACCGTAAGAAGAATTGATAATGGATATGAACTTATTGCCGGGGAAAGAAGATTAAGAG
>CAZBIT010000017.1:0-11630 GCA_964491835.1 uncultured bacterium | reverse complement strand
AGAAATTCGCATTCACAGAATCACCGCTTATGTTATTACTGCAAATGTTAAGGAAGAAATTCTTGAATTAATGTTAGTTGAAAACATCCAGAGAGAAAATCTTAATCCTATCGAACTTGCAAAAAGTTACAAAAGATTAATTGAAGAATGTAATCTTACTCAGGAAGAAGTTGCAAGGAAGATAAGCGTTGATAGAACGACTATAACGAATATGTTACGGCTTTTAAACTTGCCTGAAGAAGTTAAAGACAGCGTTAAAAAAGGCGAAATAACGGTTGGTCATGCAAGAACGCTTCTTACACTTCAAAATCCCAAAAAACAGATTAGTTATCTTGAAAAGATAATAAAAAATCAAATGTCTGTGAGGGAATTAGAGTCCATCATTTATAAATTAAAATCAAAAAAAGAAAAAAAAGTATCAAAGTCAACAGATAAAAAAGATTGGGTAAAGGATTTTGAGAACAGAATTAGAGAAATTCTTGGCACAAAAGTTTCTATTACTGAAAAAAAAGAAAAAGGGTATATAAAAATTGAATATTACACTCTTGATGAGTTGGAAAGGATTGTTGGATTTTTGGAGTCAGCAGAAAAAAGTTATTGACTTTTATGCCTATTTTTATAAAATTAGAGAATTAATAATCTCCAATTAAACAATCTCAAAGTGTATGAAAAAAAGAAAAAGAAATGTTTCCATTCTTTTTGTTTCTGATGATAAAAATGAGCCAGTCGGCATAAAATTGAGTTCTGGCGTATTCAGAATTGTTCTTGTTGGAATTGCATTAGTGTTTTTGTTAATAATATTTGGTGCGGTTTATTATTTTAAAGTTCTTGGGATTCTTGCAGATTATGATAATATGAAAGAGAGAATCAAGCAGTTCGAGGTTTATAAGAAAATGGTGTATAGAATAGAGAAAAAATTTGAGTCGATAGAAAATACTGACCAACAGATTAGAAAATTGTTCGGTGAAAAAACTTATAATCAAAAAAATATTGAGAGCGTAGAAAATAAGGATGAAGGGAAAAAAGAATCGGCAAAATTCGTATCAGATGATGTGAATTTTTTTCTCGATGAAAATTATAATAAGACGAATATCGAAAAGGTTTCTGTTTCTTCCAGATACATACCATATTTAATACCAGCAGAGGGTTTTATAACAAAAGATTTTCAGAAAGATGATTTTTCAATTGAAAAAAGTCATACTGGAATTGATATTGTGGCAAAAGAGGGGACCGTAATCAGGTGTGTTGCAAATGGCGTTGTGATTTTTTCGAACTGGACTTATGAAGGAGGAAATACTATTATTGTTGACCATTTGAATGGATTTATATCTTTTTATAAGCATAATAAAAGGTTGCTTGTTGGTGAAAGGATGTTTGTTAAGAGGGGTCAGCCGATAGCATTAATGGGAAACTCTGGTGTAAGTTCTGGAACACATCTTCATTTTGAAATATGGAAAAATGGGGTGCCAGTTGACCCTAAAGATTATATCGTAAATTTTTAACGAAATGAATTAAGGGAAAAAATAGTATGATAAAAGAAGATAATAGAGAGTTAAATACTATAATTGGTAAAGGTTCTGTTATTAATGGGAAAATATCAATACAGAATAGCGTTAGAATTGAGGGTAGAGTAATTGGTGAAGTATCATCTACAGGGACCGTTACAATTGGTTCTAAAGGGGAAGTAGAAGGAGACATAGTTGCTATAAATGCTGTTATTGGAGGAAAAGTAAAAGGAAGCATAAAAGCCTCGGAAAAAATAATTTTAGAATCTAACTCCGTTTTAGTTGGTGATTTGCAAACAGTAAAACTTACAATAGATGAAGGAGCGATGTTTGAAGGAAAATGCTATATGAGTGATGAAAAAGAAGAAACTGAAAAAGTGGTTAAAAGCGAAAGCCAGTAATTTTAAAGAATGAAGTGAGTATTAAACTCTTGAAATAAGCAATTCTATTGAGTAACATCTATGAATCAAATTGATAAGAGTAAAAAACACCTTAATGAAATCGGATTTTATACCGATTTAGGTTTACGATATGCAATTATTATTATAGTTTTTCTTTTTCTGGGTTATTGGATAGGTGGTAAAACTGGATTGAGACCAATATTTACATTAATTTTTGTTTTTCTTGGTGCTTTTGTAGGATTTTATAACTTTTATAAAAGTTTAGTTTCGCATATGGAAAAAAATGGGAAAAAAGAATTATAAATTTTTACTTATTTTAATACTTTCTTTTTTAATTCCACTTTTTATTATATATTTGGAATGCGATAGTAGAACGTTTGAAAGTGTTGTTTGGGGATTTATAATTAGCACAATCGTTATGATTGGCGGTTTTTTGTCATTAAGGTTTACTTTTAATCGTCCTATTAATTTGTTTTTGGGTGCACTTGTTGGCGGGATATTTTTGAGAATAGTATTTATTTTATTATCCGGTTTTTATGTCTTACGATTTTCGAATTTGCTTATAAAAGAATATTTTATGTCACTTTTGGGATATTATTTTTTCTTACAATTTATTGAAGTAATGTATTTTAATCGTATATTGAAAAAGGTATAAGATAAATGTTATTCGACAATTTTAATAAGATTACCGAAGTTGTAAAAGATGCCGTTGTGGTTGAGGGCTCTCATAGTGGTGGAAAAGGCGATGAAATTATGCGCCATATAATGGACTCAAACGTTTATGAGATATTTGGAAAGGAAATTCATCTTCCGCACATTGAACTTTTTGGTTATGATATTTCAATAACAAAGCATGTTCTAATGATGTGGATTGCCGGCATTATTCTTATCTTTCTCTTCAGGGTGAGTTTCAGGAAAGGCGAATTAGTTCCAAAAGGAATTGCAAATCTATTAGAAGCAATAATCTTATTCGTTAGGGATGAAATAGTTTATGCAAATTTGGGAAGAGAAGGTAAAAGTTATGTCTCATACTTTTTAACTCTTTTCTTTTTTATACTTACTTGTAACTTAATGGGACTCGTCCCTTATGCATCTACCGCAACGGGGAATATTAGCGTTACAGCTGCGCTTGCATTAATATCATTCATTATGATACAGGCAAGTGGCGTCAAGAAAAAAGGATTAAAGGGATATTTTAAAGAGTTTGTACCGAGTGGCATACCTTTCTGGTTAATTCCCATAATGATTCCTGTGGAAATAATTAGTATGTTCACAAAACCGTTTGCACTTTCTGTTCGTCTTTTCGCAAATATGACTGGTGGGCATGTTGTTCTTCTTGCTCTATTTAGTCTTTTGTCGAGTTTTATGCTTGCACCGGTGATTTTCTTCCCACTTGCTATAAGTTTACTTGAATTGTTAATTGCGTTTATTCAGGCATATATATTTACATTTTTAACAGCGATATTTATAAGTTTGACATTGCATGGGGAATAGGAATAGGTTGATTTTTACTAATAAAGAGTTAAGTTCTTCTAAAAATAAAAATAAAAGTTGGAGGGAAAAATGACAGATATATCATTAGCATATCTTGCAGCAGGAATAGGGGCTGCATTTACTACATTTGGTGCTGGACTTGGTATAGGAAAAATTGCGGGTCAGGCAATGGATGGAATAGCAAGACAGCCCGAAGCAAGCGGTGAAATAAGAGTTTCTATGATTATTGCTTGCGCTCTTATCGAAGGTATCGCACTTTTTGCTGAAGTTATTTGCTTTTTATTAGGCACGAAATAATTAAGAATATGAAAGGATACGATTATCATGTTTGAAATATTGCCCAATGTATCATTTTGGACAATTATTAACTTTATCCTTTTGCTTATAATACTTCGAATATTTGCCTGGAAGCCAATTCTTTCTGTAATTGAGAAAAGGGAGAAAAAAATACAAGATTCAATTGACAGGGCGGATGAAGCACAAAAAGAGGCGGAAAAGAAATTGCAGGAACATAAGGAATTACTTGAGAAATTAAAAAGAGAATCTGTTGATATTATTTCACTGGCAAAAGAAAGAGCCCAAAAATTACAAGACGAGATTTTGAAAAAGGCAGAAACGGATGCAAAATTAATGATTGGTAAAGCAAAAAATGAGATTACTTTAGAGAAAGAAAAGGCATTGGAAGAGATAAAAGCGAAAGTCGCAGATATTTCTGTGGCTCTGGCTTCCAAAATGATTAGTAAAAGTATAAACCCTGATGACCATAGAGAACTTATCAATAATGCTATCAAAGAATTGGAATAAAAAGTTATTATTACCAATAAATTTAAAAAATTAATTATTAAAAATGATAGCCAATACTATATCAAGAAGATATGCAGAGGCAATTTTTAAGGCATCCATTTCTTATAATTGTCTGGAAAAGGTATATAGCGACCTGAATGAGTTATCCGAAAGAATGGAAAAGGATAAGGAATTTCGGTATTTTATGCTGACGCCGAGAATAAAAAAGAGTCGAAAAAGAGAATTGATAACGGAGCTGTTTAAGGATAAATTTTCAGAAGTGACCATTCATTTCCTTTTTCTTCTTCTTGAAAAAAGGAGACAGGAGCATTTGAAAAGGATTAATGAATATTTTAAGGTTTTGTATGACCGCTATCATAAAAAGATAGAAATTACTGCGGTTTCATATGTAGAACTAACGGAAGAGGAAAAAAAGTCGCTTAAAAAAATTCTTGAAAGAATCACTGGTAAACTTGTGAGTATAATAAATAAGATTGATTCTTCAATTTTGGGAGGATTGGTCGTCAAAATAGAAAATAAAGTTTACGACAATAGCATTAAGAGGCATCTTGAAAATGTTAGAAGTGAGATGATTGGAAAATAATAACCATTCTTAATTTTTAAAGAGTTTTAAAAAAGTTTTAGATATTCCGTTTTTCAAAAAAGATTTTTTAATAAAATTAAGTGATTTTTAAGTTTAACATAAAAAAGGGGAAATAATTTATGCAAATAAGCGCAGAAGAAATTGCATCAATTTTAGAAAAGGAAATAGTCGATTTTAAGAAAGAGATGGATGTTTCTGAGGTTGGAGAGGTAATTCAGGTTGGGGATGGGATTGCAAGAATTTACGGGCTTGAGAATGTTCAAGCGAGCGAACTTGTGGAGTTTCCTAACGGTGTTTTTGGCATGGCTTTTAATCTTGAGGAGGATAATGTTGGATGCATATTATTTGGCGAGGACAGTTTAGTTCACGAAGGTGATATTGTTAAGAGAACAGGAAGAGTAATGGAAATTCCCGTTGGTAAGGAGGTTATCGGAAGGGTGATAAGTCCACTTGGACAGCCAGTAGATGGAAAAGGACCAATAAATTCTGAATACAGTCAACCAATCGAAAGAAAAGCATTAGGAGTAGTTCAAAGACAGCCAGTAAAAGAACCCCTTGCTACTGGTTTAAAGGCGATAGATTCGATGATACCTATAGGAAGAGGACAAAGAGAACTAATAATTGGCGACCGTCAAATTGGTAAGACCGCTATCGCAATTGATACTATTATCAATCAGAAAGGAAAAGACGTATATTGCATATATGTTGCGATAGGTCAGAAATTATCAAGCGTTGCAAGAGTGATAAAGACACTCGAAACATACGGTGCAATGGAACATACGGTTGTAATTTCTGCGACAGCGAGTGAACCTGCACCTCTTCAGTATCTTGCACCATATTCAGGTGCGTCCATTGGAGAATATTTTAGAGATAATGGGATGCATGCACTTATTGTATATGATGACCTTTCTAAGCATGCATGGGCATATCGTCAGGTCTCGCTTCTTTTACGAAGGCCACCTGGTAGAGAAGCATATCCGGGAGATATATTCTATCTTCATTCTCGTCTTCTTGAGCGTGCATCAAAACTGAATGAAAAACTTGGAGGCGGTTCTCTCACTGCTTTGCCAATAATCGAAACACAGGCAGGCGATATATCCGCTTACATTCCAACAAATGTGATTTCAATTACTGATGGTCAGATATATCTCGAACCTGATTTGTTTTATTCTGGAGTTAAACCTGCCGTTAACGTGGGACTTTCTGTATCACGTGTAGGAGGAAATGCACAAATAAAAGCAATGAAACAGGTTGCAGGAAGATTAAGACTTGACCTTGCCCAATATAGAGGACTTGCGGCGTTTACTCAGTTCGGAACAGACCTTGATAAGGCTACGCTTGCACAACTTACAAGAGGCGAAAAATTAGTGGAAGTTCTAAAACAAGAGCAATATAAACCTCTACCATTTGAAAAACAAATTGCGATCATTTTTGTTGCAGTAAATGGTTTACTTGATGATATGCCTAATAGTCAAATTAAAAACTTTGAGACCGAGTTTTACGCTTTCTTAGAATCAAAATACAATGAGATTCTTACTGAAATTGCTCAGGAAAAGAAGATTAGTGATGAGTTAAAAGAGAAGTTGTTTAAGGTTGGAAAAGAGTTTATTGATCAGACAGATTATAAGTCAATTAAATCTGATGAGATTTCTATTAAGGCGGGAACAACTGCCGGTCTTCCGGTTTCTAAACCGCATGGACCTCAGACAGAGAAAGATTCGAAAAGGAAGAAAAAGAGAGGTTAATTTTTTTAGAGTTCTTATTAATATATTCTTTGATATATCTTTATAATTTATAATAGAGGTATGAGTATTGGCAACGTTAAGAATAATTAAGAGAAGAATTAACTCCATTAGAGGAACTCAGCAGATTACAAATGCGATGAATATGGTTGCGGCGGCAAAGTTGAGGCGCGCTCAGGAAAACATTATAAAAGCAAGACCGTATGCATATAAAATGATAAATGTTTTGAACGATATATCAGCCATTGCGAACCGTAAGATACATCCTTTACTCGAACAGAGAGAAATAAAAAAGATATGTTTTGTTGTCGTTGGCGGGGATAGGGGATTATGCGGAGGTTTTAACAATAATGTATTTAGAAAAGCGGAAAATATTTATAAACAACATAGCAATCTCGATAGAAGTATTATAGTGGTTGGGAAAAAAGCAAGAGATTTTTTCAGGATAAGAAAATATCCTATGATATTTGAATATGTTAATTTTTATAGAACTCTTAAATTTTCTGATGCTCAACAGATTGTAGGTCAAATTATTAAACTTTATCTTGAGAAAAATCTCGATAGAGTTGATGTGGTCTATAATGAATTCAAATCTGCTATTAGACAAGAAGTAATTTTGGAACAACTTTTACCTTTCGTGCCAAAAGAAGAAGAAAGTAAAACACAGGTTGATTATTTATATGAACCATCGGCAGATAAAATAATGGATACATTACTTCCCCTTCATCTTAACGTGCAAATGTGGAGGATACTTTTAGAATCAAATGCCGCAGAACAGGCGGCTCGTATGACTGCTATGGAGGCAGCAACCGATAATGCTCAGGAAATGATTGAAAATTTGACTCTTTTATACAATAAAACAAGACAATATGCTATAACGAAGGAACTCTCTGAAATAGTTGGTGGTGCGGAGGCATTAAAATAAACTTAAAAGTTCCGAAAATAATTTATGATAAACGTTTATTACATAAACTTGCATTATTCTGTAAGTAAAAAGTTAATTTTCTTATTTTTTACTATTTTTTTATTAGTTCTATTAATTTCCTCTGGATGCTCAAAAGGTAAAATTGAGCAGTTTAGAGAGATTTCTTGGGTTGATTATATCGATAAAGTTGAAGGTGGATGGCTTGGTCAGATGATTGGTGTTCAGTTTGGTGCTCCTACGGAGGGCGTTTGGCAAGGGGAAATTATTCCTTTTGACCTCGATGATTATTGCGAATTTGACAGGAAAACATTTCGTGAGATTCCATCCGAAAGAAAAAAAGCGTTTCGTGATGACAAGAAAAACTGGAAAAAAATTGAACTTGACGGATTTCCAGAGAACGATGACATTTATATAGAACTTGTGTTCTTAAATGGAATAAGAACTTATGGAGTCGATGTCATCCCTCGAGAAATGGCGGAGGACTGGATACGATATATTCCCGGTAACAGAATTTGGTGTGCAAATAAGATGGCATGGGAAAATTTTAATAAAGGAATATTTCCTCCTCAATCAGGACATCCAGAATTTAGTTCAAATGCCGATGATATAGATTTTCAAATTGAAGCGGATTTATTTGGCTTAATCTCACCAGGAATGCCTCTGGTCTCTAATGAATGGTGTGATAGAATAGGTCATATGATGAATTATGGTGATGGGGTTTATGGTGGATGTTTTGTTGCTGGAATGTATGCAGCCGCATTTTTTGAAAACGATGTTGAAAAGGTTGTAGAATTGGGGCTTCAATGTATTCCTACAAATAGTGATTACGGTCAAATGGTTCAAGATGTTTTGAACTGGCATAAACAATACCCCGATTGGAAAGACACCTGGCAGAGGGTTTATGAAAAGTGGTATAAAACGCGAATGGGGAAACCAGTAAATACCGTTGATGTTAGAGTTAATGGTGCTTATATATTGATAGGGCTTCTTTATGGTAAGGGAGATTTCTGGAAAACTATGAACATTTCTATGAGGTGTGGAATGGACAGCGATTGTAATCCTTCAAATGCCGTAGGGATTCTCGGGTGTATGTTAGGAGCAAGCAAAATCCCCGAAAAATGGAAAGTTCCTATGAAAGATTTTATTATCAATGAGTCGTTAAAAGAGGTTTATCCTGAGAAAATTTTAAGAAAAGAGATTGTAGATGCAACGGCAGTAATTGGGAAAGAAATGGTCCTAAAAAATGGTGGGAAGTTTGAAAATGATGTATTGTATATCCCTTACCAGACACCAAAACCCGCTGCTTTTGAACAGAGTTATTTGATATGGGAGAAAAAGGGAAAGAAATAAGTCGGTTTCTAATAAAAATTGGCGAAAAATGAATTTTTAAAATAAAAAAGGGTATTAATAAAATGACAGAAGGAACAGTTGTTCAGATTATAGGTGCAGTTGTAGATGTTAGTTTTCCAGAAGGGAAATTTCCATCTATATATAATAAAATAATAATTGAAAGAGAAAACCAGAAACCTTTGGTTCTTGAGGCACAGCAGCATTTAGGTGAAAAACATATCCGTTGCGTGGCAATGGATTCTACTGATGGTCTTGTTAGAGGGGCAAAGGCATTTGATACGGGAGAACCAATAAAAATACCGGTTGGAATATGTACACTCGGCAGGATTATAAATATGTGGGGTGAACCGATAGATGAAATTGGAGAAATAAAAGCGGAAAAGTATTACCCAATTCATCGTCCTGCTCCATCATTAGAAGAACAAGAAACGAAATCGGAAATGTTTGAAACGGGATTGAAAGTAATTGACTTACTCGAACCATATTCAAAGGGTGGTAAAACAGGATTATTCGGTGGTGCAGGAGTTGGGAAAACCGTATTGATTATGGAACTTATACGAAATATAGCCACTGAGCATGGAGGGTATTCCGTATTTGCCGGTGTAGGAGAAAGGACAAGAGAAGGTAATGACTTATGGCTTGAGATGAAGGAATCGAAGGTTCTTGATAAAACTGCATTGGTGTTTGGTCAGATGAATGAGCCCCCCGGAGCAAGACTGAGGGTTGGTCTTTCTGGACTTACATTGGCGGAATATTTTAGAGACGAAGAAGGAAAGGATGTTTTATTATTTATAGATAATATATTTAGATTTACGCAAGCGGGTTCGGAGG
Organism: uncultured bacterium; assembly: GCA_964491835.1. Taxonomy (GTDB): domain Bacteria; phylum SM23-31; class SM23-31; order JAUVVT01; family JAUVVT01; genus CAZBIT01. The sequence continues at coordinate 1,995 of CAZBIT010000017.1, read as the reverse complement.
TTTCTGCATTATTGGGAAGGATGCCATCTGCGGTTGGGTATCAGCCAACGCTTGCAACAGAGATGGGAGCACTCCAAGAAAGAATCACATCTACCAAAAAAGGCTCGATAACATCGGTGCAAGCAATATACGTCCCCGCAGATGACCTTACAGACCCATCACCGGCAACGACGTTTGCTCATCTTGATGCCACGACAGTTCTTTCTCGACAACTCGTGGAACTTGGAATTTATCCAGCTGTTGACCCTCTCGATTCAACGTCAAAAATTCTTAATCCTAACATTGTTGGAGAGGAACATTATCGGGTTGCTATGACTATTCAGGAAATTTTGCAGAGGTATAAAGAACTTCAGGATATAATTGCTATTTTAGGTATGGATGAATTATCCGAAGAAGACAAAATAATAGTAGCACGTGCAAGAAGAATTCAGAAATTTTTGTCGCAACCATTTTTTGTTGCAGAGGAATTTACTGGAACCCCCGGAAGATACGTTCCGCTTGAGGAGACAATTAGAGGATTTAAGGGACTTATTGAGGGCAAATATGATGACCTTCCAGAACAGGCATTTTATATGGTAGGAACGATTGATGAGGCAGTTGAAAATGCAAAAAAGATGAAATAAATGATATTTTAAAATGCAAAACTAATATGTCAGATAAAAGTTTTCAGATAAGCATTGTAACACCGAATAAAACTGTTTTTTCTGGAGAAGGAGAAAGATTTTTCGCTCCATCTATTGAGGGATACTTCGAGATTTTAAAAAATCATCTCCCCTTTCTGGCGGTATTGAAAATAGGGAAGATTGTAATAACGCAAGGAGATAAAAAAATACATTTTTCTGTGAGCGGTGGTTTTGTGGAAGTTTATAAAAATCGTGTCATAGTTTTAGCAGAAACGTCGGAAACGGTCAATGAGGTTGATATCGAAAGGGCTCAAAAGTCGAGAGAAAAAGCATTAAAGAGAATTGCTGACAAATCTCCTTCTATTGATATAGAAAGGGCTAAGGCTTCTCTGTTGCGTGCTTTGAATAGACTTTCTGTTGCAAAAATGGGATAATTAATTTAATTCATTGGCATCAATCTTTATTCTTATTATGTTACATAATTTTTTTAGTTTAAAATTTATTATATTTGTTTTAATTTCTCTTTTAGGAATTTTTGGTGTAGTTGTTATGATATGGTTTTTTATTATGATTTATCTTAAAATTCGTAAAAGTGAAACAGAGGAAACTTAATTTGTAAAGTGAAGTATATATATATTTTTAATAATAAATTTATGATTTATCAAAATTGAAAGGTTGGTTGTATGGTTGAGAAAAGCAAAGTAAAAGATGGGGAAAAGAAAAGTGGTGGACTGAGGACTATTATTGGAAAAGGAACGTTTATTGAAGGAAAAATGAGTATTCAAAGTTCTGGTAGAATTGATGGCATAATTATTGGAGAGATTATTTCAACCGATACAATTGTCGTAGGTGAAGATGGAAATATACAAGGTGATATAATTTCAGATTCGGTTGTTGTGGGAGGTAAAGTTTTAGGGAACATATATGCAGTCAACCGTATTATACTTGAATCAAAATCGGTAGTTAAAGGAGACCTTATCTCTCCTATCGTAAGCATAAGTGAAGGAACTTATTTTAATGGTTCCTGCAAAATGATGAAAAGTAAAGAAATAATCATCGATAAAAAGAGTCAAAAAGCAAAAGCAATCGACCTCACGCCTGAAGAAATTCTTATGAGTAAGTAAGTATCTTTTTATCGTCCGCATTTATTCACACATTTACCAAATAAAACACATAAAGCGTTTTTAAAATTCACTCTAATTTATTATTATATAAGAATAATAAAAATATATATTTTTTTAAGAAAAATACAATATAGTTATATAGAGAAAAAGAATAAAAAAAAGATTCAGGTTTCCAATCTTATTAAAACTGAATTTGTGATAAAAATGTAATGCTCCCCTACATACAAAATGGAAGCATTTCCTGTTTT
>CAZBIT010000016.1:12862-13987 GCA_964491835.1 uncultured bacterium | reverse complement strand
TTTTTATTCCCATCTTCTTCATAATGTTATATCTATGCGTTTCAACTGTTCTTGTGCTTATATGTAATTTTTTTGCTATTACATTATTTTTATTACCTTGTGCAAGTAAGTAAAATATTTGTTTTTCTCTGAGTGTAAGTTTATTCAGTATATTCTCACCCATAATAAAATAATCAGCAACCTTAAGATAGTTTTCAACAATTTCTGGTAAGATTGTAGGACTTAGATAAACTTCTCCTCTTTGGACGGCTTCTATAGCTGCGATTAGGTCTTTAGCGGCGTTTTTCTTCACAAGATAACCTTTTGCCCCTAACTTTAAAGACCTATAAATAAATTCTTTATCTGAATACATCGAAAGAATAATAATTTTAACCTTAGGATTAATTCTAAAAACCTTTTTTATAGCATCAAGACCACTTACTCCTGGAAGTGAAATGTCAAGAACGATAATATCAGGTTTTATGGATTTTAGTAAATTTAGCATTTCAAATACATCATTTGCTTCTCCAATTACCTTTATATAATTATACTCACTAATAAGGCTCCTAAGTCCCTCTCTTACAATAGTATGGTCATCAACTAACAAAACGTTTATACCCCCCATTATTAATCTCCTTTTTTAAAGGTATTTTAACCTCAATTTTTGTTCCTTTTTTAGGTGCAGAATCAATTAGTATTTCTCCACCTAATAAATCAACTCTTTCCGTCATACCAATTAATCCTAATCCATTTCTATTATATTTTGAGTTCATTATGAATCCTTTACCATTATCTTTTACTTTCAAAAAAATTTGCCCATCCTTTTTAGATAATTTGATATAAACTTTTGAAGCTTTAGAATGTTTAATTATATTATTAATTGCTTCTTGAACAATTCTATATATATTAATTTCAATTTTCTTATCAATTTTTTCATCGATATCTTCGACATTCATTTTTACATTAAGTCCATACCTTTTTACAAACTCTTCAATATACCATTTAATTGTAGGAACCAATCCAAGTTTATCAAGAAGATTTGGTCTAAGGTCGCTCGATATTTTTCGGGAAATTTCAAGGGTCTCATCAACTATATTAATTATTTTATCAAAGTCAGCCTCTGAAATTTTTACAGCTGGATCTTGT
>CAZBIT010000016.1:10823-12852 GCA_964491835.1 uncultured bacterium | reverse complement strand
TTTATCAAAGTATCCATTTAAATCATTTCTATTAATTTTATTTTTAATCATATTTAAATATAAGTTTATTGCAGAAAGACACTGCCCAACTTCGTCATGAAGTTCTCGAGAAATACGTTTTCTTTCATCCTCAAGCGTTTCAATCAATCTTCCTGATAAATATTTTAAATTATTTTCATATTCTTTTTGTTTATTACCCAATCTATGATTTTCTACAAAAATGGCAATATTAGGAGCAATTTGACTTAAAACCTTAATATGCTCATCATTGAAATTATTAACTTTATCGCTGACCATTATCATAACACCTACATTTTTATCCTTATAAATTAAAGGATAAATAATAAAAGAAGAAATACCTAATTTAAACGCAATTTTGTTTGCTTTAAATTTGCTCTTTCTAAAATCATTTTCTAATATCGGGCGTTTCTTTTTATTAATGATTTTAAAAACGTTATTTTTCGTCTCAACTCTAAATACGTCTTTATCTAATATTTTAAAATTTAAATTAGGTATGTCTTTTGCCTTAATTGTTTTTTTTATATGTATTTCCATAAATTCACCATCTTGAGAAAACGTTCCTATTCTAAAAAACTTAAATGGAATTAATTTTCTCAATTCCTCTTCAATATCTTGATAAACATCTTTAAACTCAATTGATGATAAAAGGATATTATTTATATTATTAATAACTTCCTTTTGTCTTAACAATTTTTTCGATTCAGTAATGTCCCAACTTAAAAAGACGAGTTCTTTTATATTTTCCCATTCATCTCTTACTGGAACAACTGAAATAGAAACATCTATAGGAATTTTATTTTCATTTACAAATTTATACCTGACTGTTTCATATCTTTCCAAAAATTCACCCTTTTGTGCTGACTTTAAGAATAAATCAATTTCATTTTTTCTGTTATCAGGAAATATGGGGAGTTCTTTTATTTGTTTTCCAATTGCGTTTTCTTTTTTTATTCCAAATAAATGTTCAGCGCCTTTGTTCCAGACGGTTACAGTTCCATCTAATTTTATATATATAATACAAATATTGGATTGATTTACAAATCTGGCAACATATTTTATTCTCTCTTCCGCTTTTTTAAATTCCGTTATGTCCCTTGCCACTCCAAGAACTGCCATCGGAACATTATTATCATCCTTTATTATACTTAATGATAAAAACATAGGAAATATCTCTTTACCTTTTTTCCTTCCGTATATTTCGTCCTCCCATTTTCCATTCAGAAACAAAAATTGCTTTATTTTATCTGAATATATATCTGTAAATTCTTGGGGTATAAATAAAGAATAGATATTTTTCCCTAATATTTCTTCACTTTCGTATCCAAAAATCTCTTCTAATGCCCTATTAACAAACACAATGTTAAAATTTAAATCAGCAATAGCAACGCCAGCCAAAGAGTTTCTTAAAGCATTAGATAATATGATATTTTTGGACTCATACTTCTTTTCCAGTGTAATATCGCTTATGACACCTTGAATGCAAAAATCGGGACAAACATAATCGTCTAATTTTACTTGATACATATTTACAGCATTTATTCTTGCACATATACGACTATCTTCGCCAATCTCAATGCCTTCGCTATTTTTTATCATTCGAATTTGAAAATTCTTTGAAAAATGTCTATCCGTATGAAATTCTTTGAAAACTTTTCTTGTTATTTCTATATCCTCTTTATGAACCATAAGATAAAAACTTTCTCCAAGCATCTCTTTTGGCTCATAACCCAAAATCGTTTTCACAGTATCGTTAATAAAAATAATTTTATCATCTTTATCAAGAAGGAATATAATATTAGGTGCACATTGCACGAGACACTCATATTTTTTCTCTGCTTTATATAATTCTTCTGAACGATGTTTTACGATATTTAATAAACTTTTGGAATATTTTTCTAACTCACATTGAACTTTTTCCAAATTATTTTTAATTTCTAAATCCATTATCGCTCTTCCAACTCTGAGTAACAATTCACTGGTATTGCATTCTTGGTATATAGAATCCTTT
>CAZBIT010000016.1:0-10813 GCA_964491835.1 uncultured bacterium | reverse complement strand
ATACGGCACTACTGTGATAACGGGAATTTTTGAACATCTTTCTTTTAGAACTTTCAAAAGTTTTAAACATCTTTCAGAATCTTTTGTTATATCATATATTATTAAATCAACTCCATTGCCTTCCATTATCTTAAACGCAGAAAATATATCTTTTTCAGTTACAATATTATAATCATTCTCTTTTAGAACATCTTGTATAAAACTTCCTTTTGAACTGACTTCAGAAATTATTATTACTTTACCTTTTTTATTCATAATAAAATTAAATATAACATTTTTATTTTTTTTATTATTTAAAATAACTTTAAATTTCACAAAAATCAAGAGCAAAGAATTAAAATTTAGATTCATACTTCAATTTTTCACTTTTATGAAAATAAGAAAATGCTTATATTTTCATAAGTTTCCTTAAAATCACTTAATACTAAATTTTATAAAATTAAAATAAAATATGAACAAAAAGAAATTCTTTTCTCTGTTGAAAAAATGTCATAATGCAATAGAATTATGGGAAAAAAGGTTACCCAATTTCAAAATGGATGATACTTTGAAGGTTCCCGAATATAAAATCGACTTGATTTTTGAAAAATACTTTAAACGAATAGAAAACCATTATCCTTTTTTTCATCCTCAATATATCGGACAGATGCTTAAACCGCCACATCCAGTTGCATCGCTTGCATATTTCACTGCAATGTTAATAAATCCAAACAATCACGCACTCGACGGTGGACCGGAAACGTCAGAATTGGAAAAAGAATCTGTTGAACAGTTAGCGAAAATGTTTGGTTTTAAAAAATATCTTGGACATCTTACAAGTAGTGGAACAATCGCAAACCTTGAAGGACTATGGATTTCAAAATCTATGCACCCAAAAAAATTCATTGCCTTTAGTAAAGAAGCGCATTACACCCACAAAAGAATGTGTAGTATCATTGGAACAAACTTCATAGAAATTAATACCGATAATAAAGGAAAATTGGATATTAACGACCTCGAAAGAAAATTGAGAAATTATCCCATTGGAACCATTGTCGCAACAATTGGAACAACGGGAAGAGGAGCAATAGACCCTATACACAAACTTCTTGAACTAAAGAAAAAATTTAACTTCAGAATCCACGTTGATGCAGCATACGGCGGTTATTTTACGTTACTTGCAAAACATCCAGAAGGACTTATTGAGTCCGAGCCATTTTTAAGCATTTCAAAATGTGATAGCGTTGTCATTGACCCCCATAAACACGGACTCCAGCCCTATGGATGTGGCTCAATAATCTTTAAAGACCCATCCGTCGGAAAATTTTACAAACACGATTCACCCTATACTTATTTCACATCTAAAGAACTTCACCTTGGCGAAATAAGCCTTGAATGTTCACGAGCGGGGGCTTCTGCAGCCGCTCTATGGGTCACATTACAACTATTCCCGTTAAAACAAAATGAAGGAATGGGACAGATACTTACTAAAACAAGAATGACGGCACTTAGGTGGGCTGAACTGATTAATAGAAGCGATTATTTTTCATTACTTTCTCAACCAGAACTTGATATTATTGTATTTTTCCCAAAATCAAAACCTTTTAAATCTTCCTTAATTAGTGAATTATCAGAAAAAATTTTTACTTCTGCAATGAATAATAAAAATTTCCCAATATATTTAGCAAAAATGAAATTGGAATCGAAAATTCTTCGTAAAAATTTTCCAGAATTAATAATCGATAAAGAACACACTACATTAATTCGATGTTGTCTAATGAAACCAGAGCATTTAAATTATATTCCAAAGTTGCACAAACAGATTGAAAATATCGCAAAAAAGTTATTATCTCAATAATTACCTGAAAATTGCGATAGTGTAAGGGCAAAGCATTCAGAGGAAAAGTTTGATAATATTTAAAGATAAATAAAAGAATGCTTCGCCCCTACAATTTTTGTAATGAATCACATTTTTTATGTAATAACACTTTCTTTTTGTTTTATGCCTTCTTTTTCATTGACAAAAAGTAGTAATATAATTCCAATTACAAAAAATATTATAAGAGAGAATATTCCATTTTTTAAACTTCCAGTTGTTAATGTAATCAAACCATAAAGAAAAGGCCCAACAATAGATGAAAATTTTCCTGAAACTGCATAAAATCCGAAAAATTCAGCACTATTATTTTTTGGGGTAAAAGATGCTTGAAGAGAGCGTGATGCTGCCTGACTGCCGCCCATAACAAGTCCTGCCAATATCCCGATTATCCAGAATTCGTAAATCGGTTTAAAGAATATACCAAGAAAATAAGCCCATATTACGACTAAACACCAAACAAACAAAGTGATTAAAATAGTTTTTTTATTATTAATTTTATCTGATAAATAACCAAAAAAGAGTGAACCCACAAATGCGGTTGCCTGAATTACCAAGAAATATACAATCCTTTCGGTATCGTTCATTTTTAATACTTCCGCTCCAAAAATAGAAGCCATTGCTATCACAGTTTGAATTCCATCATTATAAATTAAATAAGCAATCAGAAACTTAACAAGTTCAGTATAATTTCTTATCTTTTTAAAAGTATTTTTTATCCTGCCAAACCCAATTCTGATATAGGATTTTTTCTCAGGAGGATTATATTTTTCGTTTTTCTCTTTTACAAATAAAAAAATCGGCACTGAAAAAACCGCCCACCATACAGCAACTGACAAAAAACTGCTATTAACCGAAAAGAATCCTTCGCTGAAACCAAGAAGTTGAGGCAAATTGAGCATTATAAGATTTAAAAAAAGGCATAGCCCACCACCAATATACCCAATTGCCCATCCAAAACCAGAAACCTTACCCATATCAGATTGCTCAGCAATTTCTGGTAGAAATGCATTATAGAATATGTTTCCCCCTTCAAATCCAATACATGATATAATAAAAATCAATGAACCAATTATATAATTTCCTTCTCTAATGAAATATAATAATCCCGTAAATAAACACCCTGCATAGCAATAAAAAAAGAGGAATTTCTTTTTCGATTTTGAAAAATCGGCTATTGCACCAAGTATTGGACCCGTAAGGGCAACTATAAACATTGCGATAGATAATGAAAAACTAAATAAAGAAGAACCTGGAAGATGAATATTAAAACCAAATAAACTTATATCCACGCCTCTTTCTCCACCAGCAACTATTTCAGCAAAATAAGCGTTAAATATCACTGCAAGAATAGTAGTAGCAAAGGCAGAATTTGCAAAGTCATACATAGACCAAGCAAAAACTTCTTTTGTATTGTCTTTTTGTAGTTTTAATATGTTTTTCATCAATAACGTTAACTGTGACGAAATTTAATTTCTAATTGAAAAAAATAACTTTTAAAATAAATACAACTCAAATTCTGACCCAATTTAAATAAAGTGAAAAGAAATTTAATTAAATATATAAATAAATAGCCAAAAAGCAACGGTTTGGTAAATGACAATAAAAAATTTATATTTTTTTTCTTGACTTTTTCTACCTTTTATATAATTTAAAGTAAAAAAAATTACTATATTTTTTATGTTAATAAAATGTTAATAAATTTTTTACAAAAAACTCCCTCCCTTATAATTATTAAACTTACAGTTTTCCAAATGATAAGATTTGTGAATAAAATTTGAATAAATGAAACATAATATCTTGTTTATCCACAGTTTAGAAGTATTAATTCCCTATAATTAAAACTGTTGATAATTATTTCGTAAAATTTAAGAAGAATTAATTTTCCCTAATTTATATAAAGAGATATTTTTCTTAATGTTGATAAGTTAGATTTAAAAATTTACTTTAAGTGTTGGCAAAAAAAGAACTACTTTTCAATACAAAAAACATACTTTAAGTAAAAAAATTGAGATAGGTTTAAAAAAATGAGAAAAGAACTTAACGAATTGTGGTCAGAATGTTTAACAATAATTAAAGATAATATTCCGAATCAGAGTTTTAAAACGTGGTTTAATCCAATAGTCCCATTAAAACTGGATGATAACAATCTCGTTATACGAGTTCCAAATCAATTTTTTTATGAATGGATTGAAGAACACTATTCAGAACTTATACACAGAGCAATAAATGAAGTTACCGATGAAGACATAAAACTTTCATATAATATTGTAAATAAAAAGAATGGTGAATACTATTCTTCAATACCAATCGAAGAAAAGTTTAAAAAACCTGACAATGAAACCTGTCTCAATAAAAAATACAAGTTTGAAAATTTTGTAGAAGGTTCGAGTAATCAGTTTGCAAAAGCTGCGGCACTTGCAGTAGCGGAAGCACCAGGAAAAACGAATTTTAATCCTTTATTAGTATATGGAGGAGTTGGCCTTGGTAAAACGCATTTAATCCAAGCAATTGGAAACTTTGCATATACTGAAAAAATCGTAAAGAAAGTTTTATACGTCTCTTCCGAAAAATTTACGATAGAATTCATAAATTCTATAAAGAATAGTAAAACAAATGAATTCTCTGAAATCTATCGTTCAATTGACCTTCTTCTTGTAGATGACATTCAATTTTTTATAGACAAAGAAAGGACTCAAGAAGAATTTTTCCATACTTTTAATACATTGCATCTTAATAATAAACAAATTGTTTTATCTTGTGATAGACCACCCGCAGAATTGAAAGGTCTTGAAGAAAGGCTCATCTCAAGATTCAGGTCAGGACTTTTGGTAGATATTCAACCTCCCGACCTTGAAACAAGGATTGCAATACTTCAAAAAAAATCAGAAGAAGAGGGGGTGATTCTTGACCCAGAAATCTCGCAATTTATTGCCCACAACATAACCTCCAACATAAGAGAACTTGAAGGTGCTCTTATCAAAATACTCGCTTATGCCTCACTAACAGGGGTTACACTTTCACTTGAACTTGCAAAAAAGATTTTAAAAGATGTTACCAAATCTCAACCAAAAAATATAAGTATTGAAACCATTCAAAAGGTGGTTAGCCAATATTTTGACCTTCCTGTTGATTTATTAAGGGCTAAAACAAGAAAGCAAGAAGTAGCAAATGCAAGAATGATATCTATGTATCTTTCTAAAAAAATAACAAATAATTCCCTTAAAACTATTGGGTTATTACACGGTGGAAAAGACCATTCTACCGTAATTCACGCTATAAAAACAATTGAATCAAAAATATCAGAAGACAATAAATTGAAGGAAATAACAGAATTTCTCCAAAGAAAAATCGAGTATATTTAGTTAATTATTTTTAATACGATTTAACTGAAGGAAATATTTTATTTATTAAAAGCAATTGTTTGTGAATTTGAGTTTGCATAGTCAATGGGCATAAACTCTTCTATATCAACGTAATTTGAATTAAGGTGAAACCATCCTGTAATTTTAACTTTCGTTCCTATAAGAGAACTATGGTCGATTATTTCAATCCCCTTATCATTTTTCATTATAGTCCAAAGAACTCCATTATCAGTTTTTAAGCCATACATATGTCCATATTTTTTGCATTGTGAGTGAGCACCATCTCTTTTCATTTCACAACAAATACATACTACTGTCCCGGTAAGTGAAATCTTATTCTCACTTTTCGATACATAAATAAAATCGGCTGGTAAATGAATTTTTGCCAAATCAACTTCGTTTTTCTGCCAAATCCGAAACATAAGATATGTAATAATAGCAACTACAATTATGGCAGCTGTCGCGTAAACGGTCAAAGGTCGAACGTAAGAAAGAATTCTTCTATTTAATGAGGAAGAATCCTTTTTTGTAATACCACTTCCAATATTTTCTTCCAGACGCTTTCTCAAATCTTCAGGTGCTGAAACCTTATTCATTCTTTTTTGAACAAGAAGTTTTACAGCACGTTCCGATTTGTAAAGATTTTTACATTTTTCACATAAATCTAAATGACTCGTGACTTCTTTTTTTGTAATTTCATCGAGTTCATCATCGATATAAGGAGTGATGTTTACCCGACATTCTTCACAATTCATTTTTCTTTTCCTTTAATTATTCCTTCTTTTATTGCATAATCGAAAAGAATTTTTTGTAACATTCTTCTGCCTCTTGAAAGTCGAGACCTAACCGTCCCTATGGGACAGTCCATAATTTCTGAAATTTCTTTATATGAAAATCCTTCAAGGTCTGATAATAAAACTACAGTTTTAAAATCATCTGGAAGTTTTTCAAGAGCAGAAGTTACATCATCACTTAAAAATTTATTTAAGAGTATATTTTCTTCAATATTTGTAACATCACTATTATTATCCTGCAATAAACTGATAAACGGCTCAACTTTCTCATAGTCAACCTTTTCTGGTTCTTTAACTTTTTTTCTATATAAATTTATAAACGTATTTTTCAATATTTTAAATAACCACGCCTTTAAACTTGTTCCTTCTTGAAATTGGTAATAAAATTTGTATGCTTTATAATAAGTTTCTTGAACAAGGTCTTTTGCATCATTGGGATTTCTCGTAAGATTCAAAGAGAGATTATACAAAGAATCAAGATATATCATCGCTTCCTTCTCAAACTTTTTCTTCTTGTCATTATCAATTTTGTTATCCATTTTCCCACCTCAACATTTAAAAAGAGGTGGAACCTTTTTTTATCAAAACAAAAATCTCTCTAAAAAGGTTCCTAAATAATTAATATTCTCTTAACACAACATTGAAATATCTATACAGATTATTCTGTATTGAGTATATTTTTGATGAAAAATCTTTATAAACGATTCATTTTCTGCAAAATAGAAATAAATTACTTATTTGATTTTACAATCCAGCAATCAGCAAAACCGATATTTTTTAGTTTTTCAAGCAGACCTTCTACCTGAGTTCTTTCATATAATTTTCCAACCCTTACTTTCCATAGATTATCCTCTAAAACGATAAATGAGTCATTGAAACCAAGTTCTATGAGATTTTTCAATAATTTTCTTGCTTCTTCTCTACTCTCGGAGGCAATTACCTGAACACTAAAATATTCTTCGAATTTTAATTCTGTTTTACTTGGCACTTCCACGAAACTTTCATCGGAAACGCTTATAACGAATGCATCATTCCAACCAAGATTCTTGAATTTATCTCTCATCATTTCAGCATCTTTTCTCTCGACGAATGCACCAACCTGAACTTTCCACAAATCTCCATAAGAAACGACTTCCGCTGGTTGAGTAAGTTCTGTGATTATTCTTTTTGCCACATTATCAGAAGTTTCTTTGGATTTAGAAACAAAAACTTGTATTTTGTAATTCACTCTTTCTTCTTTTGGAAAAACAGCAGGGACTTTTTCTTTAACTCGCTCTGCTTCTTTTGATAAATCTACTTTTAAACTATCTTTTTTTACATCCGGTGGAGGAACGTATTCACCAGTTGTGGTTGTTTTTGTCGTTGTGCAATAAGAAAAATACAAAACGAGTAATAATAATGAAAAATATTTGATTTTTTTAAAATTTAGGTTATTCATTATAAAATTTAGGTTATTTTGCAAAATCTATGTCATATTTAACAACATATTTTTCTTGGACATTCCTTTGACCTCTTCTTGCAGGAACAAAAAGACATTTATATGATGCTTCCACGACGGCTTTTAATACATCTTGACTATTGAGTGTCGTTCTAAGTATTATCACATCTACAACTTTCCCATTAGGGTCAACCTCAACACTAACTTCTACAGAACCTTTTATGCCCTTTTTTTTATCTTTTTCCGATATATAAGGTAAAACCTGTCTGATTATTCTTGGAGCAATTGTAATATCGGCAAATCCTTCCTTACCACTACCAATACCACCGCCAAATCCCGGTACTCCAGGTAAATCACTAAAACCAATATCCTGGTAATCAATAGTCACATCCTCAGCCATTTCCTCCACCTCTGCTTCAACCGGAATTGCAGGTCGTTCAGGCTGTGGTCTTCTCTGCATACTCTGAGACGTAGACGGGATAACATCTGTATATTCAATAACAGCGATTCCCTTAGAACCCATTTCAACCTTGGTAATCATATCTCTTGGTGAAATCATAAAAACAAAAATACAAATTAACAATGAAATAACTATAGATTTTTCGAATCTGATTTTTTCTCCGAATCTAAAATCAACTGCTGGATTCTTTTTAGAAATCCTTGTTGCTGTGAAAGGACTTTCGGGCTTCTTAAAAATTTGAAATTTATTTAATAGCATAAAAAATTATCTCTGAAAACAATCTAAAGTTTAGTCATATAATATTATTCATTATACTTTATATAGTTATTTAATGTTCAAAATATCATTCATCCAACATTTAAAAAAAAAGCAGTGAATATAACACTGCCTTAAATAATCGCAGTAGAACTCATTGCATATAATAAAATAAATTTAATCACTTAACTCAAATCTAATTAGGTGGACCAGAACCTTACTGGTTTATTTCTTTGTATAGCAGGAGTAAACTTTACATGACCTACTACAACAACCGCAGATTCATTGCAACCAACATTTCCAAGTCCTTTCAGAACTTCAATCTTTTCAGGTTTTCCATCTTTTCCTATCAAAGCCCTAATGTAAACTACTCCTTCAATTTGCTTTTCTTAAAGTATTAAAATTCACTCTTAATGCATCTGCTTTACGTAATTGTTCCTGTATTTGGGAAACCAAATACATCTCGGCATTTTTATCAACTTTTAAAGAAACAATAAGTTGAGGATCGGTAGTTCTTTTCTCATACATTATAGCGGAGATTGGCTTAAAATCATTTTTCGGAATCAACTTATCATCAAGTGAAACACTCCCATCCTGTGATATCCAAATATATGAAACATGTCTTTGACTTTCCAACTTTTCAATCCTTTCAGCAGATGGAAGATTTACTGGTAAACCAGTAAACCTCTTTAACACAGTCGTAGCCATAAAAAATATAAGTAATAAAAATATTATATCCGGCAATGAAGCAGTTGGTATACGGGGTTTTACTTCGCTTTTTTTACTAATTTTCATTTAAGTCCCTTTTTCATATTAATTAAAGCTAAACTACGCTTCTGGTTCGGCTAAGGATATTCTTTTCGCATCTGCCATCTTTAACTGGTCCATAACCGCAATGAATACTTCGTATTTTGTTTTTTTACCTGTTTTTAAAGAAACAATTAAATTGGGATTTTCTTGAATTCTTCTTTTAACTTCATTTTGAATATAAGGAATCTGAATCGGCTCTCCTTGAAGTAAAACTTCGCCATAGTCGTTAATAAGAATATTAAGAATGTTTTTCTTTGGAACAGTTTTTACCTGTCCCTCAGCTGGCAACTGTAAACTTATACCTTTATCCGAAGTAAAATTTGTAGTAACCAGAAAGAATAAAAACAATAAAAATACAATATCTGGCAAAGAGGCAGTGGGTATTTCTGGTTCAATTATAGTTTTTCTATTTCCTACTAACATAATCGCATTTCCTCCTTCATATCACTTGGTTTTAACGGTTTCTAATTCTGCAAGAGTATCGATAAGGTCAGAAGAACTCTCTTCCATATCAATAACAAGTTGGTCAATTCTGGATAAAAAGTAATTGTAAAAGAATTGAATAATAATAGCAACTACCAATCCAAAAAGTGTCGTAATAAGGGCTTCTGCAATACCACTTGCAACGATTGATGGAGAGATATCGTTTACCTGAGCAATTCTATCAAAAGCATGAATCATTCCACTTACTGTTCCAAGAAATCCTAAAAGAGGAGCAACACCAATAATTGTCGAAAGCCAGAGCAATCCTTTTTCAAGAAAAGCCATTTCAATGTTTCCTGCATTTACGATAGCTTTTTCTACGTGCTCAAGACCTCTTTGGGTTCTCAACAGTCCAGCATGAAAGATAGAAGCAACAGGACCACGTGTATTTGCACACACCTCAGTAGCAGCATCAATACCCCCTTCACTTAATGCCGTTTTAATCCTTGTAAGAAATTTCCTCGTATTAATTGATGCCGACAATAAACTCCAACCTTTGATAATGCTTATCGCTATCCCAAGAATAAGACAAGCCAATATGGGATGCATAAAAACTCCGCCATCAATATACATTTTAACCATTTTAAACAACCCTCTGTTTAATGTTATTTTGTTATTACTCTACTTGAAAATTAATAATATATTTTATTTATTATTTTTCAATTTTAATTAATTTCTTATTAAAAATCAATAAAAATCTTCACACTTTTAGCAAACTCTATCAAAGTTTTACAGCAAAAAAATGTGATACTACTCTTGTATTATAAATTTATTATTTTCTTCTAAACTTTTCTTCCTCAATAGTAATCGTAATTGATATTATGTGTGTATTTCCAAGCTGGTCATCATTATCAAAACTATTGAAAGAATAATCAACGTTCAGTTTTGGTAATTTTACTCCCGCGCCAAAACCAATTCTTTTTACATCATCATATCCCCCTCTTAAAAAGACCCTGCTTTTAACGTTTAATTCAATACCATAATGAGGGTCAATACTGACTGGGCCAACATTATATTGAGATGCAAACTTGCGATTTTCAAACCTGACATCCCAGTCAATCAAAGGCGTGATAAATCCGCTAAAGAAATGAGGTTTTAATTTGTATGCTAATCCTAACTTTAATGTTGGAGAAATAAGCTCTTTTCTGCCGGTATTCCACATAATTGCTGTTGATGTAGCATCCATAAGGTTCGCACCAAAACTCAATCGTTTCCATTTTTTTAAAATTATTCCAATATCAAATCCAATGCCAAAAGCACTATCCTCACCAATACTCCTCTTAATTATTTTTATATTCCCACCATAAGTAAAACTTTCCTTCTCTTTTTTAGCATAACTTATAAAAAAAGCAT
>CAZBIT010000015.1:9110-14070 GCA_964491835.1 uncultured bacterium | reverse complement strand
CGCTCCACCTGGTTTGCCCGCAAATTCCTGGACTTCGTTGACAGCATAAAGATAACGCTGCATTGCATCTATTGCCAGAAAAGAAGGATTGACAATTTCTTTAACTGTTTTTACTAAATTCAGTTTGCCAGATGATAAATCCATACGGTAAATGTATATCCCTTCGCTCCCGGCGGTAGTATAGGTTCCGACATAAACAAGTAGTTCTTTAGCATCCTTCTTGATTATATTCTGTCCGCGAAGAGAAACAAATATGCCCAGAACACCTATACCAGTTAGTGTTAAAAAATCACGCCGTGTATAAAAATATTTTCTCACATTTTCTCCGGTTTTTAATTAAAAGATAAAAATTCACAGTATAAATAATTAATATGAATTCCAATTTTTATCTTTTCAACGTGAGATAAAGATTTTTGAGTTATTTAATAAAATAAATATTAATTATTGACTATTTCCAAATTAATTAAATGTATTGAAAAAGTCAAATTAATTATTATTGATATTGAAAATAATATTTATTATTATTATTTAAATAATTTTTAATAATTGTAAATATTTTTCAACAAAATAAAATATTGAGAGAGGTATGTCAAAAAAGATTTTGGTTTTAGCGACGAGTTTTTTGGATAAACTTATAACACATCCAAAGGAAGAGGGTAAACCAAAGAAGATGCTTGATGATTTGGAAAAAAATTCAGATGGAGATATTAAGATTGTTTATAGATGTGATAGAAATCCTGTGCAACCCTTAAAGAAAGAAGAATTTGAGGAAGTGATTGCGGTTATTGCCGACCTCGAAAAATATGATAGAACGTTTTTATCAAAAGTAGGAATAAAATCGGGGGGTCCTTTAGCGTTAATATCAAGATATGGGATAGGTGTTAGTTCTGTCGATTTGGATTCTGCTACGGAATTTGGTGTTATGGTGACAAATGCTCCTGGATGTAATGCACTGCCGACAGCTGAATGGACTCATTCAACCATTCTTGACGTTGCAGGTAGGAGAGTATTGCATTATAAAACGGCAAGTGTTGGAAAGACGAAAGAGGGTCCCTCTCGACTTGATATTTCACATAAAATACTGGGCGTTATTGGGACGGGAACTATTGGGCGTTTTGTGGTGAAGTTGATGAAAGGGTATGATATGAATGTCATTGCTTATGACCCATATCAAAATGATGCGTGGGCAAAAGAAAATAACGTCACATATACGGATTTAAAAAATATTTGCAGGAATGCAGACATTATTACAATCCATGCTTCTACTAATCAAACGATAATAGGCAAAGAAGAAATTGCACTGATGAAACCTGCGACGGTTTTAGTAAACTGTGCACGTGGTATCCTTGTCGATAACAGAGCAGTTTATGAGGCAGTTAAAAACGGGAAGATATGGGGTTATGGTCTCGATGAAATATGGTTGGAAAAGGATTTACCATTAGATGGATTGAATATAATCGTAAGTTCTCATGTGGGTTCTGATACTGATATGGGTAAAATCGGAATGCAATTGATGTCTACACAGGCAGTTGTTGATTTTATTAATGGGAAAATACCTCAATATGTGGTGAATAAAGAGGTTTTAAAAAAATAACTTATTTATGAATAAAATAAATTCTTTAAGTTTAACATAATAAATTTAAAGGAGGATTAATAATGGCGGGAAAAGTAGTAACGTATAAAGAAATTAAATCAAAAGAAAAATGCAAATATGATGGGGTCTCCTTAGGAGAAGTTATGCTGAGGTTTGACCCTTATGATGTTCCAACTGCACGCACACGATTATTTAGATTATCTCAAGGTGGTGGTGAGACAAATGTTGCCTGTGGTCTTGCTTATACTTTTGGATTACGGAGTGCCGTCGTTACCGCTCTTGTAGATGATAATATCGGATTGAATATCAGAAATCAGTTAAGAGAAGCGGGTGTCGATACAAGTATGATTATATGGTTTAATACGAAAAACGATGGCTCTCGATTTTCGACCGACCAGAAAGGAAGTTTGATGAGTGGATTGAATTTTACTTATAACGGAAAAGGAGTAATACCATCTGATACCTGTTATTATCGTGCACATTCGGCAGTCCGTGAACTTAAACCGGGTGATATTAATTGGGATTCATTGTTTGGGAGGGATGGAGTAAGGATTTTTAATACTGGTGGGATTTATACTTTAATTTCACTAACTTCTTCAGAGGTAGCCATAGAGGCAGTAAAGAAGGCAAATGATTATGGGACTTTTGTTTCTGCTGATTTAAATTATCGTGCTAAGGTTCAACCGAGCAAAGAAATAGCCCGTTCGATTAATCAGAAAGTCGCTCCATATTTAGGTTTTCTTGTAGGAAATGATTCGGATTTGAACGATGCTCTTGGATACGAGACGAAAGTTGCAAAGAACGCTACGTTTGATGAGTGGGTTGAGGCATACAAGAAGACCGTTGAAAAGGTTTCAAGTGATTTTCCAAATTTGAGTTTAATTGGAACTCAATGGAGGGGTGCATTAAATGCTGATGTAATACATTGGGGTGCAGTATTATGCGATGTAATTGAAAAGAAGTTTTATACGTCTGCTTTGCGTGAAAATGTTCCTATATTAGACCGAACGGGTGGAGGAGATTCATTTGCATCCGGTGTATTGGCTGCGATATTGAAAGGAAAAGACCTCCAGACGGCAGTTGAATGGGGAGCCGCACACGGTATACTGGTTCAGGAGACCCCGGGAGATTTTTCTATGGTTACTGAGAAAGAAGTCGAACGTGAAGTAAAAAGAGCACTTGCAGGTGGTGGAGTAAAAGCTGTAAGGTAAGTGTAACTACAGGACATTAAAAAATTAACTAATCAATGAGGGGGTATTTATGAATTTGTATCAAAAAATGGTTTTTATTGGATATAGAAATTTATAGGAAAAATGATTAGAAACATAAAGAAAAAAAGAAGGTCTTTGGTTAGGTAATTTTAGAAAAACAAAAGTCAAAGATGAAAAAAAGAAAAAATTTTGGGATAGACATAAAGAATATTAGTAATACGAATGGCACACCTTCGCCTAGAGTCGTGCATAAACGAAGTACTTCGCAAAACACACCAATTTGAGAGCATAAACGAAGTAGTTCGGTTATTTTATGTTAGGCGAAATTGCCAATTTGGAGGTGAAACAGAAATGATCGGTAAAAATAAAGGATTGCACAATTATATTAGAAGGGGAGGTGTATTGAGCCGCCTTACCCTGAACGTGTGGATGGCAATCGCCGTAGTTCTTTTATGCGTGGCCCTGAACACGGTGCTTGGGATTGCGTTTTTGCTCATGGTTCCTTTAGTAACGGTATATTTCATTCTTCTCTGGCGAACTGGAGCGGTATTAGGTGTGCTGATATGCGTGGTTACTTGGTTTCCGGTGCGCGTGGGAATCGTGACTCATAATCCCTCTTTGCTTTCTTTTGCAGTGCCATTTGCAATAGTTATTTACATTGGCGCTTGGGTTTATGCGAACACGATTTTCAGTCGGTATGAGAAACTGGCGAGGCAAAGAGTCAGCGAGATTGAGAAAGAAAGCTCTGCCAGCGTTGATGCCATTCTAGAAAAGGGCATATTGTTGCAGGCTATATTGGGACGAAATAGTGACTCGCTGGAAATACTGGAGTGTGCTTTATCAATGCAAGGAGGAGATGCACTTTTGTGGTATCTCGGAGCTATCGCCTTAGGTAGGATGAAAAGGTATCCAGAGGAGTTGAAAGCACTTAACCGGGCCATCAGTGCCTCGCCCGATGAAAAACTAACGAAACAAATTGAGAGGCTTAAGAAATCCGTTCAGAGGAGACTTTGATAAATAAACATGAAAATCACAAATGCATCGACTTCGCCTAACATGGGCTTTGCGGCTTCGCAAACACCGATTCCGTTATACAACACGCCGTGCCTTGGAAAATATATGGCAAAAATGTTGGATTATCTTAAAGTAATTTATATCTGGTCTAATGATAAAAAATAAGTGAGGTAATTATAATTATTTTAGGAGGAATAAAAAATGGCTTATCAAAAAGACAGAAAAAGGGTAGATAAAATGCTTCGCAAATGCGGAGTATCCGTTGTTATGAATAGAAAACACGTTAAAAAGCCCGAAGATATGATTACAACTATGTGGGAGGTATATCAAGCGGGTTATATTGCAGAGACAACGTTCAGGATTGACCAGGGGGTATTAAAAGAGGCGATGAAGGAACTTATAAAAATGAGAGAAGAATCTCCTGCTGATAATCCATTTATTCTTGGTTGCGGGAGTGTTATAAATCCGCGTGAATTGGAATCGGCTATTGATATGGGATTTGATATGATTGTTGCTCCTGCCAATGTTATGGGGGGATATGGTGAAGGTAAAACTTTTGTGCATATAACAAGGACTGAGAATGTTTTTTCTTCGCCGGCAATTTTTACGCCGACGGAACTTCAATATTTTATTGAAAGGCCAGATGGATTAGAGCCCGATGCGATTAAAATTTTTCCCGCTGGAAGTCATAGTCCAAGCGGTGTAAAGGCACTTCTTGCACCTTTTGTCAGAGACAGACATTCTGGAAGGATAATTATGCCAACCGGTGCGGTAGATTATGAAACTGGTCCAAAATATCAAGAAGCGATTATTTCTAATGGATACTTCCCTGTTTTAGGTATGTCAGCACCATTAAGTTTGGTTGAAAAAGAAGGGAAACCCGGAGACCTTGAAACTATTAGAGAATCGCTGTCGGTATTCAAACAGAAGTTTATTCCCTATAAAAAGTAAATATTTTATTCCATTTCAGGTTCAGTATTTTTGATACTGAACCTGAAATGGATTATTTTACATTATTCTTTTCTTAATTCTTTTCTTAATTCTTTTCTTAATTCTTTAGCAGGTTTAGCAGGTTCGCCTTGTTTATGCTGACCCATAATCCACAAATAAATTGTGTGTTCATCTCCATCATTATCTTGCA
>CAZBIT010000015.1:0-9010 GCA_964491835.1 uncultured bacterium | reverse complement strand
TGCTGACCCATAATCCACAAATAAATTGTGTGTTCATCTCCATCATTATCTTGCACAGTTTCCACCTTTTTCGGAGTCCATCCCCTCATACTGAAATCGTGTGAAACAACTCTTGAGCCGGGTTTAAGATATTTTTCAAGGTTTGGCTGAAGGAGTGCGTTTGAACTTTCCAATAGATAAAGAGTAACGACTGTTGCAGGAGAGAGGTCAACTTTCATAATGTCTTGATAAACTATTTTCACCAATTTTTCTACTTTCTTACTCTTTACTGTTTCGTTTGCTTCAGCGATTCTTTCGGGGTCATAATCGACTCCAACTGCATGTGCACCAAATTTTTCTGCAGCAGTGGCTACGATTCTGCCATCTCCACATCCAAGGTCATATACTACATCTGTCTTTTTTACTTCGGCAATCTCGAGCATCTTTTGAACGATTTCATAAGGAGTGGGGACAAAAGGAGCAAGACTTTTTGCTTCTTCCTTTATCTGGGCTTTAAGTTCTGATGTGTTAAGAGAAATTGAAAAAACTAAAATTAATAGTATGGATAATAGCAATCCATTTTCTTTTCTTTTTAACGTCTTCATTTTTTCACCTTTTTAATTAATTGGAATTGGTTTTGTTTTGTAATTGTAGGATAAAACAATCCTAAAATTATAATACCTACATTCCTTGAAAAGAAGTAGGCATTTTAAGTGTATATTAGTTATTAAAATTTCATTTAAGATAATAAGAGTATAGAAGAAAATCAAGGAATTTATTTTATTACATTATAAAATAGTTGTAATGTTGAAATTGCGTTATTATATTTAATTGCTTTTAATTTCGCTAGTATTATGAAAAAAAAGAACATTAAATATAATAAATTTATTGAGATAATGGGTGAGGAAGTAAGGGTTGAAGAGGAACTTTCAAAGTATACTACATTTAAAATTGGGGGGAAAGCAGACCTTTTTTGTTTAGTGAAAAGTGAGGATATTTTAATAAGAGCAGTGAAAGTTGCTGATAAATTAGAGATACCTTTTGTTGTTATGGGCAGTGGAAGTAATATTCTTGTTAGTGATGAGGGTTATAGAGGGCTGGTTATAAAAAATGAAAACAAAGAAAAAATAGAGATTTTTGATGAAAATAAAATATTTGTAAATTCTGGAGTTTCTCTTTCGGAATTGCTTGAATTTTCAGCGGATAATTCTCTTGCTGGATTGGATTTGTTGGCAGGAATACCAGGGAGTGTTGGAGGGGCTGTTTATATGAATGCTGGAGCTTTTGGTTGCACAATTGGTGAACATATTTTATCTGGAAAAGTCCTTGATAAAAGTGGCAACTTGTATGAATTGAATAAGGAAGAATTTTCATTCGGATACCGTTCAAGTAGATTACAAAAATCAGGTGAAATTCTTGTTTCGATTGTCTTGAAACTTATAAAAGGCGAGAAAGAGAAGATATATAATAAAATTAATGAAATAATTGAAATCAGGAGAAAGAAGCATCCAGATAAAACTGTACCTTGTGCAGGGAGTTATTTTAAAAACATTATAATAAGTGGACAGATGGAGAAGCGAGAACCTGCTGGATTTTATCTGGAGAAGGCAGGATTGAAGGGAATGCAATGTGGAGGTGCAAAGGTTTTTGAAAAGCACGCCAATTTTATTATAAATACAGGAGAGGCAAAATCTTCCGACGTTTTAAAATTGGCACGAATTATGAAAGATAAAGTCAAAGAAATGTTTGGTATAGAGCTTAATGAGGAAGTTGTTTATCTTGATGATATTAAAGGATTTAGCAAATTATAAGTTAAGTAAATAAATCCATAAATATTAATTCTTTAAATTGTAATATATAAGTATTACATTAATTTAAATACTAATTTTGCCTTGATTTTAGTATAATTTTTTGTTAATATTTAATTAAATATTTTTTGAAATTGAAATTATTGATATGTCAAATAATTTTATAAATAATATCACATCATTTTTTCATAGGTTAGATGAAAAAATTGTTTTAAGTTCATTTTTTATTCTCTTTGTATATGGTTTTTTTGTTTTCGGTATAGAAAATGATACCGTTAAATTATTAATAAGAGTTTTCATAGTTTTATTATTCCTATTTTTTATTTATTTTCGTTTTAAAAGGGTGGCAGTTTCACAAGAGAAGAGTTATCAAAGTGAATATAAATTTGAAAAGAAGGATGAAGGTGACATAGAAGTAATTCGTAGATTAGCTGAACAGTTTCATATCAAGAAGGAAATTAATCCTGAATTTGAGTTTGAATTAGGTCTTAATAAAATATTGGGTATTGTCAATTCGACTTTTATGTCAACATTGGCGATTATTTATCTCATTGACAAGAAAAAGAATGCGTTTGTTCCAAGAAAAGTAGTGTCAGAATCTGAAGAAAATTCTAAAATGAAAGAAATATTAACAGAAAGTAAAGTTGTGAATGAAGTTTTTGAGAGAAAAGAAATAATCATTAATGATGAAATTTCAGAAGAAGAAAGAAACACTTTTTTTGAAGAGGGTGGGTTAATTTTGAAGTCATTTTTGGGTTCTCCTATTTTTATAGAAAATGAGGTTATAGGACTTCTTGCGATATTTAGCAATGCTAAAGGTGCATATGGTGATGACGACAAAGGTTTGATAAGAGGTTTTTCAGAGATTGTATCTATGGTTATTATTAATTACAATAACGTTATTGAATCTGAAACAAGTTCACTTCTTTTTTCGTCATTTTATGAGATAAGTAAGGGACTTAATTCCAATCTTAAGTTTGATGAGATAGTAAATATGCTAATAAATATAGTTAAAAAGATATTTGAATATGACCGAATATCATTGTCTTTTGTGGATGATGATGGATATTATGCAAGAATTAAACGTGTTGTTGGCCAAACTGACGAATTCAAAGAAGGTTATCGATTTACCCTCGATGAGGGGCTTAATGGATGGGTTATAAGAAAAAACAGACCAATAACCGTTGCAAACCTTGAGAAAGGAGATTATTTTATACCGAGGTATTCAAAATCGGAAAAGAATAATTATGGGATAAAGTCATTTCTTTCTGCTCCAATAGGATATTACAACAGATGTCTTGGTGCGATTACGATTGAAGGTAAAAAGGAGAATCTTTATGGTGAACGTCATGAGAATGTTCTTGTTATGCTTGCAAATAATATTGGTGCTGCGTTGGAGAGAAGTATTATATATCAGAAATTAGAGACAGAAGCGATAACTGATGAGTTGACCGGACTCAATAACTATCGTGCTTTCCGTCTCAAGCTTTATGATGAGATAAATAGGGCAAAACGATATAAACAGAAATTTTGTTTGCTTATGATGGACATTGATAAATTTAAAGATTTCAATGACCGTTATGGGCATTTATTGGGAGACCAGATTCTTAAAGCGATAGGGAAATCCATTGAATCGAGTCTTAGAAACATTGATTTTGTGGCTCGGTATGGTGGTGAGGAATTTGTTGCAATTATCATTACTACTGATATTATTGATGCAGAGTTGTCTGCTGAACGTTTAAGAAAAACTATTGATAGTACACGTTATAAATTTGACTCTTCGGAATATCACATTACTTTAAGTATAGGTGTTGCTGAATATCCTGGTTCATCTCAAAGTGGGGACGATTTGATTAATAAGGCAGACCAAGCGCTTTATCAAGCAAAAGCAGCAGGAAGGAATAAAGTAGTTGTTTATGAAGATTAATAATTTTGATTTTTTATTTTTAAGAATAAATTAATTGAAACCGAAACTTTCAAAGTTAAATGATTAACATTTCGGAGGGAGATAATGGCAAAAGATAGAAGTTTTACCGCAAAATTAAAAAAGGAAAAACAGGAATTTATTTGTCCTGTTTGTAATCAACTAATGCGGCCGATTTTATTCGTAAATTCCGTTCGTGTGGAAAATACAAACACCTGGAAATTTAATGAAAGTCATATTCAATTATGCAAGTGTAATGAAAAAGAAATTTTGGGATAAAATATATGGATGTTATAGAAATTCTTGCATTTGCGAAGAAGATGGGTGCTTCTGACCTTCACCTTAGTTCGGGTTCACCACCTATGATAAGGGTGAACGGTGTAATGAAAAAACTGAATATCCCCAATCTTATGAAAGACGATATTCATTATATGATTTATGATATTATGAATGATGAACAGAAGAAGAGGTTTGAGGAGAATAAGGAAATAGATTTTTCGAGAGAACTTGGAGGCATAGCACGTTTCAGAGTGAATATATTTTATCAAAACAGAGGTGAAGCTGCTGTTTTTAGAACGATTCCTACAAAGATAAGAACTTTTGAGGAATTAGGTCTTCCTGATGTTTTAAAACAACTTGCTGAGAAGAATAAGGGGCTTGTTCTTGTAACAGGACCCACTGGAAGTGGAAAATCAACAACTTTAGCGGCGATTATTGATTATATAAACAAAACTCAAAATGGTCATATTATAACTATTGAAGACCCTATAGAGTTTGTTCATGAGAGCATAAGTTGTATGGTGAATCAGCGTGAAGTTGGTGCTAATACACATTCTTTTTCTAATGCATTGAGGAGTGCACTTCGAGAAGACCCTGATGTTGTTCTTGTTGGTGAAATGCGAGACCTTGAAACCATTTCTCTTGCTATTACGGCGGCAGAGACAGGACATCTTGTATTTGGAACACTTCATACGTCAAGCGCCGCTAAAACGGTTGATAGAATTATAGATGTTTTTCCAACGAATCAACAGGCACAGATAAGAGCAATGTTTGCCGAATCTATAGAAGGTGTTGTTGCTCAGCGACTTATTCCACGTAAAGATGGTAATGGAAGAGCCGCAGTTTTAGAGATTATGCTTGGAACACCAGCAATAAGAAATCTTATACGCGAAGGAAAGACATTCCAGATACCTTCTATGATTCAAACGGGTATAAATGTTGGAATGCAAAGCATTGATTACGCACTTAAAAAACTTGTTGATGGTGGAATTGTTGACCCAAAGGTTGCGGTTCATTATGCTGCGGATAGAAAGAGTTTTGAAACAAGTCTTGGATTATAGAATTTTTTGTTATTTATGAAAAGAAAGATAATTATAGCAACAAAAAATAGAGGGAAGATTAAAGAATTTTGCAAAATTCTTTCTGATAAGGAATTTGAAATATCTTCATTATTAGATTTAGAGAATGTTCCTGAGATAGATGAGAACGGGAGCACATTTGAGGAGAATGCAATAAAAAAATCGGAGTATATTTTTAAGATTACCGGTCAACCTGCAATTGCGGATGATTCGGGATTAGAGATTGATTATCTTAATGGAGCACCTGGTATAAAATCGTCAAGATTTGAAGGAGATATGATAACCCAAGATGTAAAAAACGAAAAAATAATTGAAGTAATGAAAGGTGTTAATGAAAATAAAAGGGGTGCACAATTCAGGTGTGTTATTGCATTTACCGATAACAAAGGGACAAGGACTTTTGAAGGTGTATGTCGGGGGAAAATTTCAGACAGACCAAAAGGTTCAAATGGATTTGGATATGACCCGATATTTATACCTGAAGGATATTATGAGACATTTGGTGAACTTAAAGAAAATGTAAAAAACAATATAAGCCACAGAGCACGTGCATTGAAAAAGTTTCATAATTGGTTTATGGAGAATAAGGATAAAGTTTTTTGCTCAAATAATGATAAAGGTAAGGTTTTGTTAATTTTTTAACTTGATTTAAAAATTAAATTTTGATAGATTAGAAATTTTAAAAAACGGGGCGTAGCGCAGCTTGGTTTAGCGCGCCTGCTTTGGGAGCAGGAAGTCGGAGGTTCAAATCCTCTCGCCCCGACTAATAAAAATAATATTCATTAGTTATTTTCATAATAGGACTTTGGCAAACTTTAATTTTTATTACTCTCCATAAAGTAAGTTTTGACCAGAGTATAGGTTGAGGAGGTGTGTAATGAAAAGGAGGAAATTCTTAATAACTATGGGATATACTGCAACCACGGCATATATGGCGTCTCATTTAAACGGAAGACAAAAGAATATAAGTTCAGCCCGGGTTCAGTCCACATCACCAGTACAAAGCGTATCCGTTATTGTAAAAGATAATAAAGTTTATATTGAAACGCAGACGTTAACTGCGGTTATTGATAAGGGTCTGTTAACTTCTTTAAAAAGCAAAGTTAATGGAGAAGAATTTATTGAAAAACCTGATATCAGCCGTTTTCCGGCATTACAAATACTTTATAGTTCCAATGAAACAATCGAGATCAATGAGGAAAAGTTTGGCAGTATCGAAGCCCATCAGCTCTCCGGTCAAAGGGCTGAAGTAGTGTTTCATAGCTGGAATGGAGATGGGATTCTTTTTGTGTCTGTGGATGCAGAAACGGGAGATCTGCTCATCGAACCTTCTGCTTACTCATCGCGACCAGGAGTACTTGCATGTCGCTGGTGCATGTCAGGACTAAAATCGAGTCTTCAATTAGTCGCTCCCTTCTTTCAGGGCGTTAAATTAAAATTAGACGACCCTTTAATCAAGAATACCAAGTGGGAATGGCCAGCCTCATGGGAAGCTGGTCTTGCCATCTTTCAATCCAAAGAAGGGGGATTTTGGATACATACTCAGGACAATCAATACAGATACAAAGCATTGCAAGTAGGTCTTGGCTCTGAGCCTTTTGTTATTGGACTGGACAGCGAAGCGTATGGTCCTTTGGATGACAACCTGAGCGCCGGCGGCATCTGCTGGCGAATCAATACTTATCAGGGAGATTGGCACGTGCCGGCAGAAAAGTACCGGCAGTGGTACTGGCAGGTATATAATCTGAAGTCAGAAGAACAGAGACGTCCACCGTGGATTTATGATATAAAATTGGCATTATCCTGGTGTCCGGGAAGTCCAGAGATTCTCGATGCATTAGCAAAAATACTGCCTCCAAAAAATGTTTTACTACATTTTTCAAACTGGCGGACTGACCCATATGACGAAAATTATCCTACCTATATTGCAAATGAGAGTGCAAAGGTTTTCATAAAAAAATGTCAGGAAATGGGATTTCACGTTATGCCCCATTTCAACTCCATCGATATGGATCCTTCTCACCCTGTATATACACAAATTCGGGATTTTCCATACAGGGATGTTGAGACAAAACAACTTCAGGGTTGGAGCTGGTATAAAGGCAGGGGTATTGGCGTTCCTGAATCTAATATGAATCGCTTGAACAATCGGGATAAGAAAGTAATGGTAAAAATTCATCCGGGATTAAGTATGTGGCGGTCTATTCTTGGGGAAAACATTCTCAAAGCGGTACGGGAACTCTCCCTGGATACCGTATTCATTGATGTAACGCTCAACACATTTAATCTCCATAATTGCATTGTCGAGTCAATGACTCCGACTGAAGGTATGAAACGTCTGATTGAACACGTGGGAAGACTGGCAAACGGACTGGTAGTCGGGGGTGAAGGACTGAATGAAATAATCGCTCAGGGACAATCATTTGCACAGGCACATCTCTTTAAAAGCTGGCAGACCTCAATAGAAGGATTGGAGCGGACCGGCGGATGCAACCTCAATGAATTCCTCTTCGGAAAATTGTGTCGAACAATTGGATATTCAGGGCTCGGAGGAAGAAATAAAAACGAAGAACTACGTATGCAGATTCATCTGGAACATAATGCAATTCCGACAATAACGATTAGGTCTGCAAAGGAAATCACCAATCCCGCTCCAGGTGTAAAGAGGATGCTGGACATTGCCGCAGGATGAAAAAATATAAGTTTTATTATTTACTTACTATCCACCATGCGTATTCCTATTTGAGGACTTTAAAACACATAACTACGGTATACCTTAGAGAGTTACTTAGTATTGCTAATTACTTTGTTGTCCAAATGAGTGGCAAATGCCTTTCACTCTTAGTACTGCTTAACAACGGATTCGAGCGAACGGCGCGACCCGATGAATACGTAATCCACTGATAATTTATCTGTTAGAATTATTTTGATAAATTGATAAATTATTATAAGTATGAAATTTACAATTTTATTGGTGACTTTAAAAAAATGCTAAACACCATACATAATTCCTTAAATAAAACCTTTATTTTTTATATAATTAATTGTTGTCTCAGAATGATAAATCTAATGATTTCCAAAACGTTCAATTTGGGGACTTGAGTTAGACTCGAACCAATCCTTAGTAGAAATATACATTTCCAATTATTGCCACTTTTGGTTAAAAACACTATTATTTGCTTGCATTTTGCATAATAATATATTAGATTTTAAAAGTAAATTAGTAGAATGATGAATATTCTCTTTTAAATAATTGATATGGGGAACATTAGATTATATCAAATAATAATTTAACAATGACTTCGATGGAATGGAAAGAATAAACACTGGCAACTTTTTAATTAAACAAAATTTAAATTTAAAGAAAGGTTCTAATAATATGAAAACAAGAAACTTAATCATTATCAGTTTTATTGTAATCGCAGTAGGAACTATAATTCTTTTTACTAATTGTGCCCAGCCACCAACAGAGAAAGTTAGTTTACTGAAAACCAAACTTCAGGACTGTGAGGCAAAAGGAGCCAGAGTTTTTGCTGAAGCGGAATTCAATAATATTTTACAACAAATGGACGAACTCCAAAAACTAATGGATGGTAAAAAATATCGGGAAGCGACGGTTCTTGCGGATGGCATTCTTCCTAAAATGGACGCTATTCAGGAAGTAATAAAAAACAATGAAAAGAATTATACTCAGCAGGCTATTAACATGGATAATGAAGAACTTGGAAAACTGAAAAATACTCTTGCCTCAAAGAATATTAAAGTTCTTGGTGATGCGGCTGTAAAGCAATACAAAGCACAATACAAAGAATTTGAAGGCAAAATATCATCTGCACAAAATAATTTTAACGACGGTAAATATTTGGAGGCATACAACTTGGCAAGTGAGACAACCAGGTCTATTCAAGACATTAACAAACAAATAGAGAAATCCAAGGGAA
>CAZBIT010000014.1:0-14237 GCA_964491835.1 uncultured bacterium | reverse complement strand
ACGAACCGTTTTAACAATTAACCTCTCGATATGAAAAAATTTTTCCATATACCATCCTATTACATCTGGAAAACTCAACATTCTGATAGTGCTGGCGGTTGGTGCACAATCAATTATCGCAACATCGTATGCTTTTTTTTCATAATACTCTTTCAATTTTAGCAAACTGAAAAGTTCTTCCATACCAGGGAAAATTGAGAATTCCTCAGCAACGCATTGTGAAAATCCTCTTGCTTCAAGGAACTTTGCAACAAAGTCCTGTATTTTACTCCAATTTTCTTTAATTTCATTATTAACGTTAATTTCCTGTCCATAAAGATTTTCATCTAAAAGAGTTGGATGTTGACCAATACTTTTATCTAAGGAATCTGAAACGCTATGTGCTGGGTCTGTGCTTATTACAATTGTTTTATAACCCATTTTTGCACATTTTACCGCAGTTGCAGAACTGACGGTTGTCTTACCAACCCCACCCTTTCCTGTAAAAAGTATGATACGCATATACAAAAAAATTAGTCATCTATTTTTCAATGAAAAAGTTTAGCAAAAAATTC
This sequence comes from uncultured bacterium, assembly GCA_964491835.1. Classification (GTDB taxonomy): domain Bacteria; phylum SM23-31; class SM23-31; order JAUVVT01; family JAUVVT01; genus CAZBIT01. The sequence continues at coordinate 13,683 of CAZBIT010000014.1, read as the reverse complement.
TTTGATTAAATCAATCACACCCAATTCTATTCCATATTCACTTCTTATTTTCTGTGCAATATCGGGTTTTGAAATCTGTAAATTATATTCATAAATTTCTTTGGCAATGGGTTTTGTCCACGCAATTGGAATCTTATATTCTCTTTTTATATTTGTAGCTTTACCATACCGGCCATTTCTGATATGTTTTTCCCACGATTTAAATGCTGCTTCTTTGGTTTTTCCTCCATCAAGTTTAAATATCTTTCCAAGTTCCGCTGCAATATCAAAACGACCACTATCAACAATATCATCAAATTTATTCTGGGCTTCCGCTTTCAACGTTTCATCAGAAGTATCAATCTCGAACTTATTAATAATCGTTAATGCATTTTCAATCTCCATTTTGCTTAACTTTTCGACAATGACTTTTTTTGCAACTTCCTTCAATTTATCTTTTTGAATTAAATATTCTTTTACAACTTCATGGCTTTTTTCAAAATCACCCTTTAAAAGTGAAGTTTCTAAAAATTCTAAAATTGGACTAAGACCTGTTGAAAAATTCTCCGATGGCATATTCTTTCCAAAAAGATTATACTTTTCTTTTATAGTTTTGGCTTCATATAATTGATACTTTTTTAAAAGCATATTATGATAAGATTCAGCGGTTCCCAATACTGATGACTTCACTTCCAAAGGAGAATCGGAGCCCAAAAGTTCGAACTGGTCTTTTATTCCAATGGCTTCATTTTCTTCACCACGAGTGAGTAAAATGTTATGAAGTCGTGCAATTTCCAATAATATTTTATTCGTTAATTCCTTCAATGGGTCGTTAGAATATTTCCTGTTTAATAATCTTGTTGCCTCTAATATTTGAACGACAAGTTTTACCTTTCCCTTTTTTAAGTTCTCTTGTATTACTTTTTTAAAAAAACTGTCTAACGCTAAATCCCTATCTCTCTCCATAAGTTCATCATACGTAGAGTCACTAATAATGTCAAATTCATTTTCTATTTTTATTAAACTTTCCCAGTTTCCTTTTTCAATTTCCTTAATAAAAGAACTAACAGCTGCAAAAAGCACTCTCTTTTTTGGCATATTAAATTCTTTTCCCAAGATTGCAGCGGATAAATAGTCCTCCCTTTGGATAGCATCGTTAAATGCATTAACTGCGGTGTTCATCACCAAATCGTGTGGAATATTATATTTTTCAATTGACCCAAGAGCACCTTTAATATCTTTTTTTGTGATAAGGGACTCAAAAATTTTCACGGTCGCTTTCTGAATCTCACTTGAAGGTAATTTATGGTCTAAACCCCAAGTTACCGCTTTTTCATATTCACCCTTGCCAATATGAAAAATAAAACTCTTAAGAACTGCATCCTTGATTTTATCAGGAGAAAGATTATATCTATTTGCAATCTCAATTGCTCGCTCAAATTTCTTTTGAGAACACAATTCCGAAAAAACAGTATTTACTATCGACAAAATTTCATTCATTTTAAGTTTTGAATCTCTCTGAAGTATTGACGCATCATCAAAGCTCCCCTCCATTAATTCCTTTTTTAAACTATTTATAACATCAGTTTTTTTATCTTTTTCTTGTAATTCCATAATATTCTCCACCAAAATAATAAACTAATATACTCTTATAATATATAAATTGAATTTTAAATCTCAAAAGACTTTTTACATAATATTGTATTTTAATACTTTTTAATGTATTCGCTGATTTTAACAAAACTTTAAAACTTGACTTTTATTTTAAAGATAATTAAATTCTTAAAGTGAAAATAAATAATATTTTATTAATATTTTTCATCTTATTTATAAGATGTGCAGTTCAGGGACCTCCAGGAGGTGGACCACTCGATAAAATTCCGCCTTATATAGTTAAGGTCTATCCTCTACCAAATTCTATTAAAGTTGATACCCTTTCAAATATTTTTGTAATATTTAATAAATTAATGGAACACATATCGGTTGAAAGGTCAATTTTTATCGCTCCTGTTCCTAAAGAGAAATTCAATTTTCGATGGGAAGGAAAAAAACTTAATATTACAATGAAAAATGGACTTCAAAAAAATATTACTTACGTCATTACTATTGGAACTGGTGCAAAGGATTTAAGAAATAATGGCATTGAAAATTCTTATTTTTGGTCCTTTTCAACAGGTGATAAAATTGATAGAGGAGAAGTATCCGGGAAAATATTTGGTGAAAAAGATGTTTCAGAAATATTTTTGTGGGCATTCAAGATTTATGAAAATAAACAAATCAAACCATCAATTGATATACCGGATTATACTACTCAATCTAATAAAAACGGTGAATTTAAAATAGGTTATTTACCCTTCGGATCATATAGGATTTTTGCTTTAAAAGATATTAATAATAATCTAAAATATGATATCGAAAGTGACTATATTGGCGTTCCATTCTGTGATATTAAAATTTCAGAGGAAAGAAATAAATTTGAAAACTTCTCTTTATTACTATCAAAAGAAGATACAACTGCACCATCTATCATTGACATAAAATCTATAAACAAAAATAATATACTCATAAAATTTTCTGAGAAGATAAAAAAAGAGAGTATTAAAAATCTTTCTGACTTGACGATTTATTCGTCTGACAAAAATATAGGCCAAATTCGGACAGAAGGATTAAATTTATATGAAGAAACAAACCTGCAAATAATAACATCTAATCAAAAAGAAGGAACAAATTACTATTTAAACTTATCAGAAATAGAAGACATATCGGGCAATAAATTTCCCAAAAAAATGGAAGTTGTTTCATTTATTGGCTCAGGCAGTTCAGATACAACCGCTCCTAAAATAGTATCCGTTTCTCCCGAAGATTCGTCAAAAAACCTTCCTCCAAATACATTAATCAAAGTTCAATTCAGCGAACCTATTGACACATCATCCATTTTAGAAGGTTTTTCCCTAAAAGATGATGTTAATATGGACGTTTCTGGAAAAATCACTTGGGAAGAACCGTCATATTTCACATTTTCTCCATCAAATCCTTTGATAGAAAAAAAGAGTTACAACTTAACATTAAAAAATGATTATATTAAAGACCGTTATGGAAATAAAATGTTAAAAGATTTCAGTTTATATTTCGAAATAGGTGAACGTCTCTCTTTTGGTTCCATATCAGGACAGATAGAGATAAACCACGTCAATAAATTTGAAAAAGTTATAGTTATTATGGTGGATTCTAAGTCAATGAAAGAAATTACAAAAGAAGAAATATCAAATAACAATAAATATAAAATAGATTTCATCAAACCCGGCGAATACATAATTTTTGCATTCGTTGATTCTGACGGAAATGGATTATTTACACCTGGAAAATCATTTCCTTTCCGCCCATCTGAAAGATTTACATTTATACCAGAACTAACAGTTGTTAGACCGGGCTGGGATAACGAAGATGTTATCATAAGATTTTATGATTATGAATAAATATCTTGAAAATTTCAATTAATGTTATATTTTAAAATTTTAAACCTGCATTATTCATAAATCAACAAATAGATCCTGAAACAAGTTCAGGATGACAGCAATATTAAACACCATCACAAAGCAACAATATTTGTCATTCCGAACTCGTTTCGGAATCTGAATTAATTTTAATAATATCTATAAATTGTTCAATGAAATAAATAATCTTATGAATTATTGAGGTAAAATAAAAAAGAATAAAATTTTAATTTTTTATATAATAAATGGAATACATTAAAGGCGAATTGCATTGGGGAAAGGTAAAACTCTCCGATATTGCACAAACGGTTGATACTCCTTTCTATCTTTACAATTATGGCGTCATAAAGAGTGCATTTAGAAGGATTGACAATGCTTTTAATAAAGTTGACCACTTATTATGCTATGCTGTAAAAGCAAATTCAAATTTGAATCTTTTGAAACTCATCGCAGAATGGGGATATGGAGCGGAAGTCGTGTCAAAAGGCGAATTGTTTCTTGCACTGAAAGCAAAATTTAATCCCGAAAAAATTATATTCTCAGGCGTTGGAAAAAGCAAAACTGAAATTGATTATGCAATTAAAAACAACATTTTATTATTCAACACAGAATTTTGGGAAGAAATAAAAATTATAGATAAATTCGCCAAAAAATATAACAAGATTCAAAAAGTATTAATCAGAGTCAATCCTGACATAAATCCAGAAACCCATCCTTATACATCGACAGGTTTAAAAGGTGATAAGTTTGGAGTCGAATGGAAAAAAGCCCAAGAAATTTTTAAAAAATCAAAAAATCTCAAAAATATAGATTTAGTTGGCATTCATATTCACATAGGTTCACAAATTACTAAAAAAGAGCCATTTATCAAATGCTCCAAATTCATTAAAAAATGCATAAAAACATTAAAAAAATCAATAATAAATCTAAAATACATCAATATAGGTGGCGGATTAGGAATCGATTACGAATATGATTTCACAATCTCAGATAAAAGAGAAAAACATTTAACACCCGAAGAATGGGCTGAGATATTTTTATCTAATAGTTTTATGAAAGATAAAATAGTTATAATTGAACCCGGAAGATTTGTTATGGCAGAAGGCGGAATACTCATAACCAGAATACTCTATAAAAAAACATCCTTTGGCAAAAACTTTTATATAGTTGATGCAGGTATGAATGATTTTATGCGTCCCACTCTATACAATGCATATCACAAAATAATACCACTTGTAAAAAAGGATAAAAAACAAATAACGGTTGACGTCGTAGGACCATTATGTGAATCTGGCGACTTTTTTGCAAAAAACAGAAAATTGCCATTACAAAAAAGTGGGGATATGCTTGCAATTTTGACTTCGGGTGCATACGGACGGTGTCTTTCTTCAAATTATAATTCAAGATTAAGAATACACGAAGTACTTATTAAAAACAACAAATTCTCAATAATAAGAAATAAAGAAAACGAGTATGAACTTTTAAGAAACCAATCATTTGAACCTATATGGGAAAATATAAAAAATAAAAAATCAATTCCATATATTAAAAACAAAGACCGATTAATACCATTTAGCAAATTCTCTGCTACAGGAAATGATTTTATCATAATAGATAATAGAGAAAACATATTAAAGGGAATAAATTTAAAAGATTTATCCATTCACTTGTCTAAAAGAACAACTTCGATTGGTGCTGATGGCGTCATTATTATTCAAAATGCAAACAAAGGATATTCAGTATTATTTTATAATCCTGATGGGAGTATCCCAGAATCCTGTGGAAATGGAATAAGGGCTGTTTCAATATTCTTACATAAATATGTTAATTCTCTGACTGAACAAATTATTGAATCAAAAGATGGAATTCATTATACTTTTATTCATAAAAATAAACCTGAAGTCCAGATGTTTGTTTTCGAAAAAAGTTTAAAGAAATTAACTGTAAATATTAATAATAAAAAATTAAATGGACATTTTATAAATTCTGGAGTTCCACATTTCGTTATTATTACAGAAAACATTGAAAATCAAGAACCGATGGACCTCGCTAAAAAGTTAAGATACAGTAAAATCTTTTCTCCAGATGGAACAAACGTTGATTTTATAAAAAAAATTAATCCTAACACAATAATATTAAGAACATATGAAAGAGGAGTTGAAGGTGAAACACTTTCCTGTGGAACGGGAGCAGTAGCTTCATATTATATTGGAAGAAGAACACTGAAACTTAAATCTCCACTCAATATAATCACAAGAGGTGGGAAATTAACCGTTTTTCAAAAGGGAAATCGCATCTTTTTATCCGGAGAGGTTAGAGAGGTTTTTAGTGGCGTTTTCAATCTAAAAGATATTAAATAAAACTTTACATTTAATATAAATTGTAAAATATATATAGATTTATTATTATCCTTTTTGTATCTTTACAAAAATAATAATCTGAACTCATATTAGGAGAAATAAATGTATGCTTTAATTATGGCAGGTGGATTAGGTAAAAGGTTCTGGCCTTGGAGTAGGGATAAAAATCCAAAGCAGTTCTTGAACATTTTCAGCGAAAAATCACTTCTTGAAGAAACCGCGGAACGACTTGAGTCCATAGTAAAAAAAGAAGACATATACATTATAACCAACATTTCTCACAAAAGAAGAATAGCAGAACTCATAAAAGATGTTCCGAAAGAAAACATAATTGCTGAACCAATTGGAAGAGATACTTCAGCATGCATAGGACTTGGTGCCATATTTATGAAAAGAAAAAATCCGAAAGGTATTCAAATTGTTCTTCCATCTGACCACCTTATAAGTGAAATTGAAACTTTCAGAGACATTCTAAAAAAAGCCTCAAGATTAGCGGAAGAAAAAAATTGTCTCGTTACTATTGGAATCAAACCAACGCATCCAAATACAGGTTATGGTTACATCCAATATCTTTTGGAAAAAGAGGAAGAAAGGTGGGATGAAAACATATATAAAGTAAAAACATTTGCAGAAAAACCTAATCTCGAAACTGCACGTTCTTTTTTGGAAAGCGGAAACTTTTTATGGAACAGTGGAATATTTGTCTGGAGGATTGAAACTATTTTGAAAGAAATTGAATCTTCTCTTCCCGAATTATATTACGGATTAATGGAAATTGAAAAAAACCTAAACAAAAAAAACATAAACAGTGTTATTAAAAGAGTATACAGTCGAATCAAAAATATATCAATCGATTACGGTATAATGGAAAAAGCGAAAGACGTATATGTGATAAAAGCAGATTTCGGATGGAGTGATGTCGGAAATTGGTCCGAAGTTTACCGACTTGGCAAAAAAGACGAAAGTCAAAATGTGATAATGGGAAATGTCGTTCTGAGAGAATCTGATGGCAATCTCATTTATAGTAAAAAGAAATTATTAACAGGAATAGACATCCATAATATGATTATTATAGACACTGATGATGTCTTGCTTATCTGTTCTAAAGATAAAGCACAAAATGTCAAAGAACTCGTTGATTATATAAAAAGAAAAGATATGAAGGAATTCTTATAGTTTCATATCTTGTTCAAAGTCATTTTCAAAACCACAAAATTTTTTAAACAACCTTTCAAAATATATGAGAAAAATATACGTTTCATTCTTATGGCATTTTCATCAACCTTATTACAAAGAGAGTATTGATGGAAATTTCAGTATGGCATGGGTGCGACTTCATAGTGTAAAAGATTACATCGGTATGGCAAACCACCTTTTGGAATTTCCTAAAATGAAGGCAACCTTCAACTTTACTCCATCCCTTATTGCTCAAATTGTTGACTACGTTGAAGGAAAAGCAGAAGACAAAATACAGAAAATTTGCAAAAAAAACGTCTCTGACTTAACTTATAGCGAGAAATGTTATTTGTTAGACAAATTATTTCAGACAAACTGGAATAATCTGATAAGAATCTGGCACAGATATGAAGAATTATACAGAAAAAGAAGAGTGAACATAAAAAAAGCAGAAGAAATAGTAGGTATATTTTCTGACCAGGATTTGCTCGACCTTGAAGTATGGTTTAATCTTTCATGGATACACCAAACCGAAATAGAAAAAGACAATTTTTTACAGGAACTTCAAAAAAAGGGAAGAGATTTTTCAAAATCCGAACTCGACATACTGTTGAAAAAGCATATCGAAATAATGTCCAAGATAATGCCAATGTATAAAAAATTAAAAGAAAATAGTCAAGCAGAACTTATTACGAGCCCATATTATCATCCAATTTTACCCCTTTTATTCAATATGGAATCGGCATTAATTGCGATGCCAAATAAAACTCTTCCAAAAAGGTCGGAAGAATTAAGAGAAGATGGAATAATTCAAATTAAAAAAGGAATTGAACTTTTCGAAGGTCAATTTGGTTTTTCTCCTCGCGGTATTTGGCCATCAGAGGGCTCCGTATCTCCGGAGATTATTCCTACCTTTACAGAGTGTGGCATAAACTGGATTGCTACTGACGAAGAGATACTCGGAAATTCTTTAAATAGAAACATTAAAAATCTCAAAGAAAGACCAGAACTATTATATAGACCATATAAATTAAAAGTATCGAATAAAGAGATTAATATCATTTTTAGAGACCACTTTCTATCAGACCTAATTGGATTTAAATACCAAAGTTGGGATTCCCAAGCCGCCGCTGATGATATTGTTAACAAACTAATAGAAATCTCAAAACATACTTGCGAAAACTCTATTGTTAACATTATTCTTGATGGAGAAAACGCATGGGAATATTATCCAAATAATGGAGTAATATTCTTAAGAGATCTTTATAAAAAGATTTCAGAAAATGATTTTATTATTCCAATAACGGTGAGTGAATATCTCGAAAAGTTTCCCCCAGATAAACAAATAAATACTCTATATTCCGGTTCATGGATTGAACATAACTTCTACATCTGGGTTGGTCATTATGAAGACGTTAAAGCTTGGGAATATTTGTATAAAACCAGAGATGAACTCAAAAGATTTATACAAAAAGAGAATATAGAAAACAAAAAACTAAACAAAGCGTGGGAAGAATTATATATTGCGGAAGGAAGTGATTGGTTCTGGTGGTTCGGAGACGACCATAACTCTGGTGAAGACGATATGTATGATTTTTTATTCCGTGAACATCTTATGAACGTATATCGTTATGTAGAAAAACCTATACCAGAATATCTTAAAATCCCAATAATTGCACCAGAAAAAGAAGCAATATATTCTCCACCAGTAGAACTTTTGAAAGTCAAAATCGATGGTTTGGTCTCCGACTTTTTTGAATGGTCTGGTGCTGGCATATACAATTCAAAAAGTGAAAAAATTGCAATGGATTTTGACATAGAAAAGTTAATCAAAGAAATATATTTTGGCTTCGATTTAAAAAATTTTTTCTTAAGAATAGATACTTTCAAAAATCCACTTGAAATTTTCCAGAAAAACAGAAAGATTTTAATTCAATTTATATCACCGAAAAATATCAAAATTGAACTTTCAAACAATACACAAGGTAAAATTGAAGCACATATTAATGGTAATAAAATTGAAACGTTTTCCATAAAAAAAATAATTGAATTTGCCATAAGTTTTGATACTCTTGGTTTTTCAGAAAGGGAAGTAGTGCAATTTTATTTTGAAATCTTTGAAAATAGCAGTTTATTAGAGCGAATCCCGCTTGGTGGTTTAATAACGTATGAAGTCCCAGATAAAGAATTTGAACTTAAGTATTGGAATGTTTAAATTAAAATCAATATATAAATTAAAAATTATTTTAAGAATAATATTATATTTTAATTTAATTAACTGGTTATAATTCTAACTTCAACAAATTCAGTGAACAATTAATTCAGAGGACAAAGATGTCACAATTAAGAAAAGATCCCATTATTGGCAGATGGGTTATAATTGCAGAAGATAGAGCACGTCGTCCAACAGATTTTACTCCACTTCCTTCAGTTAAATCGGAGGGTGCCTGTCCATTCTGCGAAGGAAATGAACATATGACCCCAAAGGAAATATATGCAATCCGAACTCCAGGCACAGAACCCAACAAACCAGGATGGAAAGTCAGGGTTATATCAAACAGATACCCCGCATTGAGAATTGAAGGTAATCTTGATAAAAGAGGTGACGGAATATATGACAGGATGAACGGCATAGGTGCACACGAAGTTATTATCGAAACCCCACAACATCTAATCTCCATTAGCGAACTTACTGATAACTATATTGTTGACATTATAAGAATTTATAAAGAACGATTAATCGACTTAAAAAAAGACAAACGCTTTCTATACGGAATGTTATTTAAAAATGTTGGTGCTGCATCTGGAGCATCATTAGAACATACACACTCTCAACTTATCGTTCTTCCCACCGTGCCTATCAGGGTTAACCAAGAAATGAACGGCTCCCAAGAATTTTATAACTATAGAGGCAGATGCATTTTTTGTGATATTATAACACAAGAAATTGAACAAAAAGAAAGAATAGTAATAGAAACAGAGAATTTCATTGCTACTGCACCATACGCATCACGCTTTCCATTTGAAGTGTGGATATTGCCAAAAACACATCAATCGCATTTCGAGGATATCAATGAAGCTGAACTATGGGGATTTGTAAAAATTCTTAAAACCGTACTTTTAAAACTTGAAAAGACCCTTGACTCACCGCCGTATAACTATATGATTCATACTTCTCCATTCAACAGCAATTTCTTAGAATATTATCACTGGCACGTTGAAATTACCCCCCGTCTAACAAGGGTTGCAGGTTTTGAATGGGGAACTGGATTTTATATTAATCCAGTATTACCCGAAAAAGTAGCAAGTTACCTAAGAGAAGTTGAAATTTCGGATAAGAAATAATATTTATAAGTGAAAATTCAACCTTTCTCCATTAATGAATTTGAGAAAAATACAGATATAATTCTCATTTCTTTGATAAATGGCTGAACATTTCAATTATTTTAGGAAGAAAATAACTTCAAAAAATCTATGAATAAAAACAATATAATAAAAATCTATTTTCTTGAAACGCGACCACATTTTCTCATTCTTTCGGTTATTCTTATATTTTTAAGCACATCTATGGCATTTCATTCAGGGTATTTCAACCCATTTTTTACAGTGCTGTCATTAATCGGTCTCCTTCTTTTACATATAAGCACAAACGTTCTTAACGATTATTATGATTATAAAAATGGAATTGATTTCAATACAAATCCAACCCCTTTCAGTGGAGGGAGTGGAATCATATTATCAGGCAAACTAACACCAAAACAAACTCTCTGGTTTGGTATCATATCATTCATATGTGCCATTCCAATTGGAATATTTTTTGTATTTATGAAAGGATGGGAAATTTTGCCAATTTTCATTATTGGCTCAATTCTTGTCTTATTTTACACAAGTTATATCGCAAAAGTAGGAATGGGATTAAGTGAAATTTCTGCTGGATTAGGACTTGGCACCCTTCCTGTATTGGGCGTTTACGTTATACTTAATGGTGGTTTTTCTCCAAATGCAATATATGCATCAATACCTTCCGGGATACTTGTTTTTAATCTTTTATTCCTGAACGAGTTTCCTGATACAGAGGCAGACAGAATAGGTGGAAGAAAAACTATTCCCATTATTATTGGAAAAGATAAATCCGCTATTTTATATTTAATTCTTACTTCTTTAGTTTATGTATGGATTATTTTCGGAACTATAATCAAGATAATGCCTCCATTCACACTTATTGCTCTTTTCACAATACCTTTTGCTATTACGGCGATAAAGGGGGCATTCTCGCATAGGAACAGAGTGAAACTCTTAAAAGCCCAATCCTCTAATGTTATTGTAATTTTACTAACGCAATTCCTAATTGGCACAGGTTACATATTAACAATTTATATATAGCACAACGTTTCCTATAATAAAAAATTTTTAGAGTCAATTATGGAAATAAACCTTCAGCAAAAATTTATTAAACTTTGGAATAAATATTTTCCGAGTGCAAATTTACCTATCGTATTTTTCTATACAGATGAAAAAAGTAAGATAAAATTCTTACAATCTCCAAAAAAACGTCATTGCGTAATTCACCAAATAACCGACGTTTTAAACGGGAAATCCATTTATTTTGATATTGATACAATCATTTGTGAAGGTGGTAAGAGGCATCTCGGTTTCACACAAACTCTAAGACAAAACTTTGAATATTTCCTTTCTTGTGGCATCCCAGGAAAAATGGAGGGAGAAAGATATAAGAAATCACCTGATTTGGTTAAAAAACATTTAGAAAATCAACCTTCATTTAAGGCACCGGGAGAATACATAATATTCAAAAAATGGGATAAAATTGATGAAAATGACCAACCATCTATAGTTATATTTTTTGCAAAACCGGATATATTAGCGGGATTATTTACTCTCGCAAACTTTGACGAATTGGACGCTAATGCAGTGACTGCTCCTTTTGGTTCGGGGTGTGGTTCAATTGTATATCATCCTTATAAAGAACTTCAATCACAGAATCCAAGGGCAATAATTGGTATGTTTGACGTATCCGCAAGACCTTACGTTCCTTCTAACATTCTTACTTTTGCAGTTCCTTTCTCCAAATTCACACGAATGATTAACAATATGGAAGAAAGTTTTTTAACCACTAAATCCTGGGATATAATTAAGAAAAGAATTCGTAAAGAACAAATATAGATCCGATAGATTTTTTAAAAAGTAGAAAATATTATTTAAAAATAAAGAGATTATTGCACAATTCTTAAATAATGCACTTTATGTCATGTCGAGTCTCCCAATTTCTCGGTAATCCACTCGAAATGACAAAAACTAATTATGCGACAATCTCTGAAAAAGTAAGAAACAAATCATTTAGTAATATTCAAAAGTTTTTGAATTTCTGGGTCATAAAAATTATCCATAGTTACTACTTCAACTCCTGTATTGATATATTTTGGAACGTTCATACCATTTAAAACATCCAATGCAGTTTTTACGCCATAATACCCCATAGCAAAAGGATTTTGCACAATTAACGCTTGAATAATCTCTGATTTAAATGCTTCAATTTCGTCTTCAGAAGCGTCAAAAGCAACGAGTTTTACTTTACCTTGCAAACCTCTCGAAACCAAAGCACGTGAACAACCAATAGCCCCTGCCTCATTTGCAGCGAAAATACCTGCAAGGTCAGTATGAGCAGTTAAAACGTCTTCGGTTATCGACATTGCGGTTGCAACATCATTCTGGTTATACTGAACAACTGCTAACTTGATATTTGGATGTTTCTTTAACTCTTCACTAAATCCTTTTTCTCTTTCTATTTGCGTTGAAGCACCCGGAACAGATGGAAAACAAGCAACTTTGCCTTTTTCTCCAATTAATTTAGCCAAAATTTGTGCTGATTTTCTTCCTCCAAGAATATTGTCCGTAGCTACAAAACATTTTGGAACGTCTGAATCAACATTTGAATCAATTGTTATAACAGGTATTCTTTTCATATCAGCCTTTTTAAGAACAGACGCAAGCGCCTTTACATCACAACTTGCAAGAACAATAGCATCAACATTTTTGTTTATATAATTTTCAACTATCGCGATTTGAGAAGCAATATCCGTTTCAAGAGCAGGTCCATTCCAAATAATATTTATTCCAAACTCCTTTCCAGCGGAATCCGCACCTGCCTTCACTGAAAGCCAAAAAGAATTAGTCAAACCCTTTGGACTAACTAAAAACTCTAACTTATCATTATTAGATTTGGAACAAGAAAAACATAAGATTATGAATATTAATGTTCTACACAATAATTTCATATTAACCATTAAATATTTGCTTAAAATATTTATGCTATAATATAATAATTTTTTTTAATTTTATTTATTTTTTTATTATATTAAAAAACAAATTTCCTTGATAAATAAAAATGACATTATGATTTACTTCTGGACAATAATAATTTACTTAATCCTATTACTTTGCATTGGGATATATCCAAGCAAATCCGTAAAGACGCAAGATGATTTTATGGTTGCAGGGAGAAAATTGGGTACAGGTGCATTAATTTTTTCACTTCTTGTTACTTGGATTGGCTCGGGAAGTATCATAGCAAGTGCTGGTTTAGCATATAGAAAGGGATTCCCTGCACTATGGTTTGATGCAGGTGTTTGGACTGCAATCATTGTTCTTTATCTTAT
>CAZBIT010000013.1:13226-14768 GCA_964491835.1 uncultured bacterium | reverse complement strand
ATGACTACGGCTTTCGATTTGTCCGTGTCATATATGATGACGTTTATCGGGGATATCAGGGAAGGTCATTTAATTTTTATCAGGGATTTCGAGGAAGGGGCGGAAGGGGCGGAAGGGGAATGTGGGCGACCGATTATCCAACTGCGGATTTGAACTTGAACGAAGCAATCAAGCGGACGACGAAAATTCCTGTAGTAGGGGAGCCGTTGGCACTCTCGTTTAACGATCCGAAAATTTTTGAATATCCTTTTATCATGATAACTGAGCCTGGTTTCTGGCTTACGAATGATGAGGAAGTGAAAAACATGCAGAAATATTTTGCCAGGGGCGGTTTCATGTTGATTGATGATTTCCATGATTTTGGCGGACGTAAGGGACCTCAGTGGTATAATATGTATAATAATATCAAGCGGGTTTTTCCGGATCGCGAACCGGTCTGGTTGGACAAGAACCACCCTATCTGGTCAATTTATTACGATATCGACCCTTCAGAAGCACCCTCTACGAAACCAGGATTTACAAAATATGATTGCCAGTATTACGCAATCTATGATGATAAAGGGCGAATGATGTGTGTTATTTGTTATAACCAGGATATTGGTGATGGTTGGGAATGGCCAGCCAGTTTGGCTGAAGCTTCAACGGTCAGTTTTCAGATGGGAATAAATTTCATAATTTATGCTTTGACTCATTAATAAATTATTATTTCTGATTGCTCAATAAGGATTCCTTGATACCAGTTACTCTTTAGGAATTCATAAGTTTATTTATAAACTATCCGTTTTCTTCTCTTGTGGACTTGAGTTCGTTAAAAAATTAATTATTGAAAATTATGTTATAGAAACTTAACTATAATTTGTCTAAAATATGAAAAGACGGCAAAAAATTATTTTAATTATCGCTATTTGTTTCATAGTATGTATAGGAAATTCTGTTTCTGCGCAGGAATCCTCGAAAGAACTTGAAAAAGCAAAAGAATCTCTGCAAACAGGGAACTATCTCGAAGCTCGAGGACTTTTTCGGTCCCTACTGGAAAACGCTTCAAAGGATAACCAAGAGCAGGTTCTGGGTTATTTTGAGACCTTCCTTGCATTAGGTGAATATAATAAAGGCATTGATGAAATAAAATATTACTTAAATAAAACTCCTGATAATCCGTACCTCTTCTATATGAAAGGAAGTTTCTTAAAGGCGGTGGGGAAATACAAAGATGCGGAACAGTCCTTTGTCGATGCACAAAAGATTAAGGGAGATTTCTTGCTGAATCTTATTGAGATTGGGGACTTACTTGAAAAAACAGGGCGAAAAAGATATGCATACAGATATTACAAGCAGATAACGAGCGAATACCAGCAGAACAGGTTAAGGACCGCTCAGTCAATCGGAATTGCCGGAAAAGCCTTTGCAAGTCTTGGAGATTCTCATGAAGCAAACCGCGTGTTTAAAATTGCGTATGAACTGGACCCAAAAAATCTTCGGAATCTCTACTGGTGGGCAGACTTGTTTAGGGAAAAATTCAATAATGCCGATGCTCAGCGTACT
>CAZBIT010000013.1:0-13216 GCA_964491835.1 uncultured bacterium | reverse complement strand
GCAATTTCAATCAATCCGCACAGCGCAGAATTGTATGTCGGATATGCTGGCTCATTTGAGAGTTTATCACAGTGGGAAGCCCTTGCGAATAAAGCGATAGAAGAAAACCCAAACTGCGTTGATGCATTGAATATACTTGCAGAGATACAAATACTTGATGGCAATTACAATGAAGCAGAGGAAATACTCCATAAGACACTTGAAATTAATCCTGTCTGTGAACAGTCGTTAGGAAACCTTGCGACAGTATATCACTTCCGTAATGATGAGGATAAATTTACTCGGACTGAACAAAAGATACAGGGAATTAATCCCCAGTGCAGTGATTTTTATATTACTTTGGCGGAAAACTGTATTCGACGATTCCGATATAAGGACGCAGTTTCATATTGCCGTAAGGCAATTTCAAAAGAATTTGATAACTGGCATGCATACGCTCTGTTAGGTTCAAATATTCTCCGAATTGGGCAGGTCGGTGAAGCACGCTCCTATCTTGAAAAAGGATTCAATGGGGATCCCTTTGATATATATGCCCGCAATACTTTGGAACTAATCGATGATTATAAAGATTTTGAATCATCGGAAAGTGAACATTTCTCGTTATTGATTCATAAATCTGAAAAAGCTGTTCTTGCTGGTCCAGTTCTTGCCCTCGCAGAGGAATGTTACGATTCTTTGAGTATTCGTTACCCTTATCATCCGGAGCACAAGATACGTATCGAGGCATACAACGACCATGACGATTTTGCTGTTCGGATTAGCGGACTGCCGGGTATTGGTCTGCTCGGCGTATGCTTTGGAGACGTGGTGGCATTTGATACTCCAAAGGCGCAGTCCGGCAGTGAATATAATTGGTCTTCCACTCTCTGGCATGAACTTGCTCACGTTATGTCGCTGGGCATATCAGACAACAGAGTTCCGCGTTGGTTTACCGAGGGTCTGTCGGTATATGAAGAAAAATTAGCACGCCCTGAATGGGAAAGGAGGATGGAACTGGAGTTATTTGTTGCTTTAGACCAGAACTTGCTCCTTTCTATACAAGATATTAATAAAGGATTTACCCGTCCTAAATTTTCCGAGCAGATTATGTTAGCATACTATCAATCGGAGAAGTTAATCGAATTTATTGTTAAAAATTATGGATTCAACGCAATTATAGGATTGCTTGCCGAATTCAAAAAAGAAAGTAAACTTGAAAATGCTTTCCAAACGGTTTTAAAGGAAACACCAGAAGATGTGGAAAAGAAATTTTTTGACAATCTCCGGCTTGAACGGGATAAATATACACCTATCCTTTCGGGCTTACCTCCCATATTTAGTGTTCAGAAAGATGAAGAATCTTCATTTGAGAAATTATTTGGAAAATCAGAAAATCCATTTTTTAAAAACGTTAAAGATGGAAATGAACTTTTAAACAAGGGAGAACTTGATGATGCGGAGAAAAAGTTCCTGAAAGCCATTGAGATTTTTCCGAATTACACCGGGCAAAATAATCCTTATTTAGGGCTGATAAAAATATATCGTGAAAAAAGAGAAGAATCGGAACTCATACATATTCTGGAAAACTATCTCTCAATCTCCAATTACGGTGCAGAGGAAGCGCGGGAACTGGCACAAATATATGATGATAAAGGCAACCCAAAACCGGCGGAATATTATTATAAACGTTCTATGCAGGTTGACCCATACGACCTAAATACTCATACACGTCTGGCTGAATTGTATGAAAAACAGGGATTCTATTCATCGGAAACGGAAGAACGGCGCGTTATTCTGGCACTGAATCCTCTTGACCGCGCAAAAGCCTATTACTATCTTGCATTGAGTCTTTATAATGACAGGAATGCTTCGGATGCTAAAATGGAAGTTTTGAGGTCTTTGGATCTTGCTCCAGGATACCGAGACGCCCAGAAATTATTACTCAAGTGTATAGAAAAAAAGAATGAATAACATTTTGGTTATTCTGATAATATATATTTTACGATAAATAATTGATGGAAGGGATTGTTGCAAATCTTGTGTTGCATATTAAAAATGATATTAAAGAGAAGGAGTAGTTGTGTTAAATCTTGATAATACCGATAGTAATAAAGAAAACGTAAGCCAAGAAGAAAGAGAAACGCTGAAAGAAGAAGTTCTTGAAAAATTACAGAATGGGAAAAGAGTAATTCTCGAGGAACTTCGCCGCCGCATCGTCGGTCAGGAAGAAGCAATTGAACTGGCACTAATTGCTTTATTTGCAGGGGGACACTGTCTGATAACCGGCGTGCCCGGTTTGGCAAAAACCCTGCTGATTAAATCTCTTGGTGAGATTCTTGAACTGTCATATAAGCGTATTCAGTTTACGCCTGATTTAATGCCCGCTGATATAACTGGAATTGATATCCTTGAACAGGACACGACAACTAGTAAAAGGTCCATTAAATTTATCAAGGGGCCTATTTTTGCCAATATCATTCTTGCAGATGAAATCAACAGGACGCCACCAAAAACACAGGCTGCCCTCCTGGAAGCAATGCAGGAATATCAGGTAACTGCGGGTGGTGAGAGATTATTTCTACCAAGACCTTTTTTTGTCCTTGCAACCCAGAATCCCATTGAATTGGAAGGCACTTATCCTCTCCCTGAGGCACAACTTGACCGTTTTATGTTCAACATCATAATTAATTATCTTTCGGAAGAGGATGAACTGAAGGTAGCTTTATATACCACCTCACATGATGAAATTTCACTTAATACTGTCCTTTCAGGCAATGATATCCTCGAGTTTCAGAAAATGGTCAAAAAGATATTTGTTCCGCATAATGTGGCGCAATTTGCTGTAAAACTTGTGCGAAATTCCCGACCTTCTGAAAAGGAGCCCCCGGAATTTGTCAAGAAATGGGTGAGTTGGGGTGCAGGACTCCGGGCAGTGCAGTTTCTGCTTCTCGGTGGCAAAGTTCGGGCGGTGTTTCACGGCAGGTATAATGTTTCAATAGAAGATATCCGGGCTTTGGCAATCCCGGTGCTTCGACACAGGATTATAACAAATTTTTATGCGGAATCCGAGGGGATTGATTCAGACAAAATTATTGAAATGCTCATTGGGACTGTCACCGAGCCGGTTTCGGGACTAGCGTAGAATGAATATGTAACCTATAAGTTTCTTGAATATTTAATTGTTGAAATTTGGTCCTATTTTCCAATAAAGTTTTAATGATTTTTTAATTTTAAAAATCATAGGATAAAAGTAATAAATAGTTTTTGATTAAATAAACGGATTTTTAGGTATATAAAAAAAGGAATTAAATCGTCTATGAATCAAACTCCTGTAAAGGGCAGTTCAACAAGGTTTATCAACCCCGAAATCCTCTCACGAATCTCGAATATGGAGCTTCTGGCACGTAACATAGTAGAGGGATTCATTTCCGGTTTGCATAGAAGCCCATACAAGGGATTCAGCGTGGAATTCCTTGAGTACCGCCCTTATATACCTGGGGATGACCCTATGCGCATCGACTGGAAACTATATGCGCGTTCTGATAGATTGTTCATCAAAGAGTTCGAAGATGAGACCAATACATGCTGCCACATTTTACTGGATATAAGTAATTCGATGGAATATGCTTCCATGCATATTACGAAATTTCAATATGGTTCCATACTCGCAGCTTCGCTTGCCTATTTTATGATTCGCCAGCGAGACAGAGTCGGTCTCTACTTTTTTGATGATCAAATCAGGGAAAGAATTCCAGCGAAAAGCACAAAGGGACATCTTATTACTATTTTGAACAGTATAGAAAATATCCGTCCCGGAACCAGAACTTCAATGGGAAAGCCATTTCATGAACTGGCGGATTCTATCAAAAAGAGGGGTATTATCATTATTATTTCTGATTTACTTGAAGATCCGGAAACAATCATTGACGGTCTTAAACATTTTCGATTTGCTGGTAATGACGTAATTGTGTTTCAAATATTGGACCCGTTCGAATTAACATTTCAGTTTAAAGATATTGTGGAACTTGAAGATATGGAAACAAGTGAGAGAATTATAATAATGTCTGACGAGGCGAAAGAAACATACCTGCATAATCTCGAACGATTCAAGTCCATTTTAAAGAATGAACTGGGCTTGCTTAGAATAGATTACAATATTCTGGAAACCAGTAAACCGCTTGATTATGCACTTTTTCAATATTTATCAAAAAGAAGTACAAAAAAATAAAATAAGGTGGCTATTTGTCTTTTATAAATCCGACATTTCTGTTTGCGGTAGGCGCAGCGTTGCTGCCGATACTATATCATCTGATTCGGAAAATACGCGCACGCAAAGTAAAGTTCAGTTCACTTTTATTTTTAAAGGCAACACCAAAAGCGCTGATTAAAAGACGTAAACTTCGGGATTTGATATTACTGGTTATTCGGGCATGCATTCTCGGATTTCTTGCTTTGTCGTTCGCACGGCCATTTATTCCTCAGGAGAAAATTCCCCTTATTTCGCAAATACAGGATAAGTCGGTTGTAATTCTTCTTGACAATTCCTACAGCATGCAATACGGAAATCATTTCAAGAGGGCTAAAGAGGAGGCGGTGAAAATAATTGATAACGCCGGCAACGATGATGAATTTGCGGTTGTTGTGTTCTCTGACAAACCTCAGCAGGTATCGGAATTAAGTAATAACATCGCATTACATAAAAACATATTGATGAATGCTGTAACAGTAAGCAACCGCACAACAGACCTGTATAACCCGCTGAAGATTGCTGAAGAAATCCTGAAAGATGCAAAGCACCGGGAGCGCCGCATTGTCCTAATTTCGGATTTTCAGAGTAACGGCTGGAGCAGTCAGTTTGAAAACTGGAATATAGAACATAACATTACCTTTATTCCGATAAAAATTGCCGAAGGAAAAGTAACTAATGCTTACATAAATAAATTTAGTCTCAAGCAAAAGCGGATTGGCGAAGCGATTGTGGTCCAGTTCGGACTTCAGATAAGTATGCAGGGAATTATTCCCGACCAGGCAAAGGAAGTTTCTCTGTGGCTTAATGGTAGGGAAATTGACAAAAAAAAGGTGGAGTCGTCACAATCTCATCAAGTATTTTTTCAGCAAATGAACCTCAGGGAAGGTAACTACCAGGGATATGTTATGTTGAACGAGGATAACCTATCTATTGATAACTTCAATTACTTTAGTTTCACAGTTGAGAAACGGCCTTCGATTTTTTGTATTGATGGTTCTCCAAAATCTCTCCAGAGCAATGCCTTTTTTCTTGAAAAATGTTTTTCTATGGGAGAACAGTCGCTCTATGATTTTTCGGTTGGCGGAATTGGTCGTCTTACTCCTAATCTGTTAAAGAATTGTAACGTTGTGTTTCTTACAAATGAGAGCTCCTTGACTAATCAGCAGGTTACACTGCTAAAAGAGTTTGTTGAAAAAGGGGGAGGCATTATCATTTCATTTGGAGAACAGACAAATTTGAAACAATTTTCACGCAATCTTAGTGATTTAGGTATAGGTAGTCTTGATGACAAGGTTTCGGTGCGGACACTTCGCTCATCTAATGGAATAATTGGAGAAATAGATTTCAAACATCCGATTTTTTCTGTATTCGCAAAATCCGGAACAGGTGATATTTCAAGGCCCAGGTTCAGAGAATACATTAAGGTTATACCGGATACAAACGCAGTTGTTATTGGTAAATATGATACGGATGATGCTTTTATGATTGAGCGAATATTCGGTAAAGGAAAAATTCTTGTGTTTACGTCAACACTCAATACGGAATGGGGAGATTTTCCTGTGAATGAAATTTATTTACCATTTTTATACCAGTTGGTAAAGTATATATTATTCTCTTCAGAAATGAAAAATACTTTTGCAGTAGGGGAATTTGTGTCATTGAATGGCAGGTCTGGAGGTGAATGGGAGGTAAACACGCCAGGCAAAAAAATTTTTAAAGTGACTATGGATGAAACAGGGACAGGTTATTTTCATGAAACGGAGGTCCCGGGGAATTATATGGCAGCCCATAGTAATGAACAGAGATATTTTTCTGTAAATGTGGAAACACGCGAATCTGATTTAACCTCGAAAGATGAAGTAGAAGTATATACTGCTGTTGCTGGTTCGATAAATCAGGCTAAAAATGAAATGAAAATAGAAAACCTTGGGAATACCGTAGCGGAAGAAAAAAAACAGAAATTGTGGCGATATATTTTACTCTTCATTATAATGTTGTTTTTGTTTGAGACCTTTTTTGCAAACCGAAAGGTCGATGCAAAATTCGGGCAATAGTCAGAATAACGATGATACAATTTTTTAATTTAATATATAATGAGGTTAGTATATGAAAACTTCGTCTTACAATCTCAAGAAATTTGTTAAAGATATAAAAAGACGCTGGATATTCAGGGCTCTAAAACAGGGAATTGCCATCACCATCTTAACATTTCTCTTATTCACAGCATTCTACATACTCCTGAGTTACCGGTTTGACCTTTCTCCCTTATTTCAAACAATCGGTATTGCATTAGCATCGATAGTTCTCCTTTTTGAGATAGTGCAGTTTGTCATTCGACCTTTGTTTCAACGACCCAGTAATCAGAATATTGCACTTTTTATTGAGGAAAAGATTCCTGAATTGGAAGACCGTATTAACAGCGCAGTAGAAATAGATGCTCTTTCATCACATCGTGGAAAAAATTTCCTGATTGACAAGCTTATTGATGATGCCGCACACAAAGCATATATGGTTAAAATTTCTACGGTTGTTGACCGCAAAAAAGAGCGGATACTTTCATATACCGCTTACGGAATGCTCCTTCTTTTTCTGCTTTTAATCTATGCTTATAAGGATGATATACGCACTGTAACTTCGAAAATGGATTTCACTTTAAATCCCGTAGCCGAACTTCAACAAGAAATTATGGAAATAATACCCGGAAACACACAAATTGAAAAAGGAGAATCCCAGGAAATAATAGTGAAACTCAAAAAGGCATCCAATGATGACGTTAAACTGCATTTTAAAATAGGGGAAGATATCTGGCATAATGAAACTATGGAAAAAGGGATTGATAAGCCGTTATATATGTATCAAATCTTGAGCATTCAAGAACCTGTCAATTATTATGTTGAACTCAACCAAATGCGTTCTCCGGAGTTTACAATATCAATATATGAATTTCCCAGAGTTTCACAAATTGATTTAAAGTATTCCTATCCTTCCTATACAGGTTTGCCGGATAGAATTGAAGAGAACACGGGGAATATCCGCGGATTAAAAGGTTCGGAAGTTACATTAACAATCAAGACGACAGGAACAGCAGTCAAAGGAGAAATGATAATGAACGATTCCAGCCACATTTCATTGAGACCTCTCGGTGATGGCACTTTCCGTGGAAACCTTACCTTACAGAACTATGGAATATACTGTGTAAAATTGACTGATAAAGAGGATAAAAACAACAAATTTCCCGAAGAATACCAAATTATACCAGTTGATGACGAACTGCCGATTATCACCATAACCGAACCGCAAAGGGATGTCAGGGCTAACGCAGTGGAGGAAGTATTGCTTTCGGCATCGGTGACGGATGATTTTGGTGTTAGCAAACTTCAATTAAAATATTCGGTAAACGGAAATAAAGAACAACAGGTCAACCTTATTGACAATGACACCAGAAATGTGACAGATGCTTCCGGGTCGCATATTTTTTATCTCGAAGATTTTTCTTTGGAACCAGGTGACATAATTTCATATTACGTGGAAGCAAAAGATAATTTCCACAAAGATAATCCTGCAGTAACAGATATGTATTTTATCGAAGTAGTTCCGTTTGATGCAAAGTACACTCAGGTAAATAATCAGCAGGGTGGTGGTCCACAGCAGGGTGGTCAGCAGGGCGGAAGCCAGATGGTGCTCAATCAACAAATGATTATAGCCGCAACATGGAAACTCTTTCGGATGAGGAATGAAAAATCACCTGAAGATTTTAAAGAATCTTTGGATGCACTTGTGCAGGCTCAGACAAATCTGAGAGACAACATTGATAATCGTGTAAATTCTACGGTATTTACGATGGAAATGGTCACTGACGATGAGAATAAGGAGATTGCGGATTTGCTCCGGTCTGCTGTGAAGGAAATGAATTCCGCGGTCGAAATATTAACGGATGCTAATTTGATGGACGCATTGAAACCGGAACAAAAGGCACTCAACTACTTGTTAAAAGCGGATGCCAAAAACAAGGAAAAACGTGTTCAGCGAAGTCGCCAGACAGGACAATCTGCGGGTAGTATGATTTCTCCAAGTGAAGAGCGAATGACAGAATTAATGGATCTTGAACTTGATATTTCCAAGGACAAATATGAAATCCAGCAGCAGAGTAAAAATCAGCAGAGCGAAGAAATCAATGATGCCTTACAGAAGATAAGGGAACTTGCGAAAAAGCAGCAATTGTTAGCCAATCAGAGTAGAAATAATCTTCAGGAGGAAGAGAACAGGAGGTCTTTAGATCGCCTGAAACGTGACCAGGAAGAACTCCGGCAGGAGGCAGAAAATTTATCCAGTATGATGCGAGAGATGTCAAGGAACAATCGGCAGATTTCGAGACAATTGCAGGAAAGAATGCAGAGGGTAACTGAGACAATGCGCCAGGCTGAACAAGAAATGAAAAATAACAATATACAGCAGTCGATGTCTAAACAGCGTCAGGCACTGAACGAACTCAACAAACTACAGCAGGATATGAAGTTCTCGCTCACCGACGATACTCGGGAAATGCTAAATGACTTTACGAAAAGTTTTGAGCAGTTTAAGGAGAATGAGCAGCAGTTTGCTAAAGATATACGGGAAGCGTATGATGAATCTCAAAAGAACAGTGGAAAAGTGCCTAATCAGACTGATATGAAAAAACTGGCTGAAAAAAGAGAAAACATTATTGACAACCTGAAAACCTTGGAAAATCAGGCAGAATCGATTGAAAAGCAGACAATACAAGAAAATCCTCAGACTTCTACCGATATGAGAAATATCCAGAATACTATTAAACGTGAAGATTTAGAAAAGAAAATGGAAGAATCAAAGACTTTCTTAAAAAATGGATGGCTGACATATTCACGTATGCTCGAGGATAATATACAGTATAGCGTTGAGATACTGGAAAATCAGATACGTAAACTGGAAGGTGGATTGCCCGTTACTGAAGAAGAAAAATTAAGCAAGTCACTCGAAGACACAAGGGAAATGCTTCAACGTTTCGAAGAAATTATGGCACGGGCACAGCAGAATCAACAGGATTCGGAAAGACCTTCTAATCAAAATCAGAGAACACAATCGAACGGGCAGAGTGATGTTCAGCAGAATAGAAGCAACAGAGAACAGCAGCGGTCAGCTGGACAGGAACAAATGCAAAACCAACAACAGGAAAGAAGCGGCAGTCGTGGTGGAGACAGAAATAATGCTGTGCGGATGCAGGGACTTATTGATCAGTTCCGCCAGATGATAGAGAGGATGGATCGGGAATACATGGACGACACTGGTATGAGGCATACCATTGAAAGTGCCCGTCATTCTGCTTTCCCCCGTATAACCGGCGAGCTCCTTGATGAAAATGCAAAAGAACACTTTAAAAAGAATATTTTTGACCCGTTATCACAAATTGAAATGCACCTTTTAAAACGTTTAGATGCAATTGAATTAGAAAAAAAGCTTTACGGCATGCGCAAATCGGAAGTTCCTACGGAATACAAAACAATGGTTGATAAATATTTTGAATCAATTGCCAAAAAAAATAAATAAGTTTGTTTGTTAAGAACAAAATAAGTAGATAAAATGTTTGAAAAATGGTTTGAATTTCTTTTAAAGTTTAAACGAATAAACTATGAAGAAGGGAATTTTGTATTCCAAGCAGGTAATATCGCATACCTGTTCTTGGGATTGTTTTTGATTCTGCTTATTTGCTTTTTAATTATTTATTTTTTGACCAACATATATACAAACAATCGGAGCAGAGCACTTTCAATAAGTCTCAGAATACTTGCGATGCTGCTTCTGTGCATCCCGCTTTTTGAGCCGATGGTTATGATTCCGGATATTATACCGAATGAAAACTTTCTCGCTGTATTAATAGATAATTCTGCAAGCATGGGAATACCTGACGGTTATTTCGGACGGACTCGCTTTAATGATATTAATACTATATTATTAGATAATAAGAAGGGCATACTGCCCGAATTGGAAAAAAATTTTAAAGTTCGTAATTATGTCTTTAGCAATGAGGCATCCCGTGTGGACAATATAGCAGACCTGGGACCTAATGGGCGTGAAACAAATTTTACCGCATCTCTGCGGCGTGTTCTTTCGGATTTTAAAGGTCTTCCCCTGTCGGGCATTCTTCTATTTTCAGACGGAGGAGACAACAGTAAAGATGATGCACGGAGTATCGCAGAAGAACTTCGTGGTCTTGATATTCCCCTGCATATTGTCGGGCTGGGAAATGAATCTTTAAAACAGGAACGTGAACTTCTGGACGTAACAACCAACAAGGAATTGCTCGAAGGTACAGGGGCGGAAGTAGAAGTAAAGGTGAGAAGCTGGATAGATGAAAAAGCCCCTGTTACGTTCAATATTTATAAAGGAGAGAAACTGGCTTTTACCAAAGATATGAACCTGAAAGGAAACGGCAAAATTGACATATTATCGTTTTTTTATGAACCTGAGGGAAATGATGTGGCAGAATACACCTTGCAGATAGCCACTGCACCGAATGAAGTGAATCTTGAGAACAATACGCTCAATATGTTAATCGATTCCAGAAAAGATACTATCAGAATACTTTATTTAGAAGGATATCTGCGCAGTGATTTTAAATTTATCAAAAGAGCATTGGAAGATGACCAGGTTTTAGATTTTACTTCTATAATGAGAACCGGCACAGGGAAATATTATCGTCAAGGTATATATACTGTCAATGAACTAAAAGGTGGATTCCCTGAATCAGAGGAAGACCTTGATCGTTTTAAAGCCGTTATATTTGGCGACATTGAAGCAAACTTTTTTTCCATAAGTCAGATCGAAATGGTCGAGAAATTTGTCAGAAAGAGGGGCGGGGGCTTTTTGATGCTTGGTGGGAGTAATTCCTTTGCGGAGGGATATTTTTGGAATACACCGATTGCCGACCTTTTGCCGGTTGAACTTGACCCGAAGAGAAAAATGACAACTCAACCTGACTTCAAAAATCCCGCTATTCCAGAAGAAGAACAAGGTTTCAAATTTGTTCCGACAGGTGCCGGTTTGGAAAATCCTATTTTGAAACTTTCAACAGATGCAGCGACAAATAATTTAATGTGGGATGAAATGCCCAGACTCTTCACCATTAACTACTTTGGAGCGGTAAAACCGGGTGCAACTGTTCTCGCTGAAAAACCGGAGGATAAGTATGGAGGACTTGAGCCATTACTCGTTATACAGCGGTATGGAAAGGGACGCACTGCCGCCCTTGCAACAGCAAGCACCTGGCGGTGGCAGATGTTACTTGATGCAAAGGATACACGCTATGAAAGGTTCTGGCGTCAATTTATGCGATGGCTGAGCACAGACTCTCCGGGTAAAGTCAATATTGAACTTACTGAAAATCGTTTCGAACCCGGCACCGAAATACCGATTCGGGTGAGTGTCTATGATAACAAATATGATCCGTTGATTTTTGCAGATGTTTCAGGAATCGTTACTGATCCATTCGGCGGCATCCATGAGATACAATTCCTTCCAGAATTAACCGAAGAGGGAGAATACCTGAGCGTGTTTGCTCTGCAAGACCCGGGAATATATAAAATAGAAGTCGTCGCCAAACAAAATGGTGAAATTATCGGAAAACAATATCAAAGTTTTATAAGTCGCCCATCTAAAAAAGAGTTCTATAATGCTACACTTAAAAGAAATTTCCTTGAAAATCTTGGGGAATCAAGCGGAGGCATATATTACGAACCATCTGAAGTCAAAACTATTCCAACGAATTTAAAAGAGCGGAAAACAAGTACTTCAGTATATCGCACCGAATATCTGTGGGATTTACCGTTATTATTTCTGATTTTGGTCATTTTGTTTTCGGCAGAATGGATATACAGGAGGAACAAGGGCCTTCCATAATAAAATGTTTTTAACAATAATGGTACTTTATCAAATAAAGAGAATAAATTTTGCAATTATTTTAATTTGCATATACATTTTTACTGCATTTAGCTTGATAAATGCCCAGGATGAAACAAGGCGTTATGCGCTGCTGATTGCAGGATTGGGCGGTTCCAAGGAATACAGGGAAAAATTCCATAAATACTTGTTTGAAACACGGAAAACACTTGTTGAAAAATTCCAGTTTTCAGAAAATGATATAATCGTTCTGGCTGATTCCCGTTCAAAGGAAGAAAATTTCATTAATGAAATTTCATCTGCTGAAAATATAAAGGCACAATTTTCTTATCTTTCGAAAAAAGTAACCGATAAAGATGACATCTATATTTTTCTTTTCGGTCACGGCAGTTTTGACGGAAAAAATTCAATGTTGAACATTTCCCAACGTGATTTGAAAGATTCCGATTATGCTGAACTTGTCCAAACCATTAATGCTCATAGAATTATTTTTATCAATACCACAAGCTGCAGCGAACCATTTATCACCCATCTCAGTGCACCAAATAGAATTGTAATTACTGCCACAAAGAGCGGGACAGAACGGAATGAAACTATTTTCCCTGAATTCCTGATTGAAGCGATGAACACCAGCGTATCTGACAGGGATAAAAATGGAGATCTCTCCATATTTGAAATCTTTCAATATGCATCGGAGAGAACTGCAAGATGGTATAAAGAAAGCAACCATCTTGAAACAGAACATCCGCTGTTAGAAGATACAGGGGACAAACTTGCTTATAGAGCTGAAGAACTCGCAGATTATGCCGAAGGCGGTCTATCGAGTACTACATATTTGCAGGAACGCACAAGAACCACAGCAGCAATTGCAAGCATAAATGATAGCGTTTTAGCGAGACTTTTCATTGAACAGAAAAAAATTAACCAGGAAATATCCTTTTTAAAAGCAGATAAGACAAGCTATCCTGAACAAGAATATTTCTCTAAACTTGAACCTCTTTTTATCCGTCTCGCTAAAATCAATGATGAAATTGAAAAATACGAAAAAAATCATTAATTTTTCACCTGGCTTCCCTA
>CAZBIT010000012.1:0-14772 GCA_964491835.1 uncultured bacterium | reverse complement strand
CACCCAGGAATAAACCCATTAATTGGAGGGATTGTAATTCAAGTTTATTTTCAGTTGAACCTTCTTCTTTTGACATATTACCAACCTTCTAAAATATTAAATAAATAAACACTTCTGTTATAACTGCGATTGTCGTCCATATTCTCAAGTCCCGCCAGACCTTTCTATCGGGAGATTCACTAAATATATACTCTTTCGGTATTAACCATGCCCATATAACCAATACTAAAAAAAGAAACATTACAATCACTTTTACCCACCCAAGCGGAATTTTCGATAATAAATTAACCATTTTTATTTTCTAATTTGGTATAAAAAATCTTTATTTATTATGTAAATTATATTTTAAAATTCACTCCTTTTTCGTAACCATCCCATATACAAGCCCTCTAAGTTTTTCATCTGGCTCTTGTTTTGTAAAATAACTTACAACAACATTTACTACAATTGCCAGAACAAACGACCACCACCCTATGTATAAAAACGGGTCAGGTATGTTAAAAAGATGCGACCTAAATGCAAACAAAACAGAGGAAAGTAAAACTCCTGATATTAATCCGAAAAGCCCGCCCCATTGAGTTGACCTTTTCCAGAGCATACCAAGTAAAAGTATGGCAAACGTAGGTCCATAAAACATCGACATAAGCGTCTGAAGTGCTACGAATATCCCTGGAAATTTACTACTGATTGGTGCAAAAATTACTCCCCAAATAATTATCCCCGCAGTGAGTAATCTACCGACTTTTAAGTAATGTTTATCCGTGGCATCTTTTTTAATAAACTTTTGATATATGTCTTTTGTAAAAAGAGTGGTAGCGGATTCAAGATATGCTGCAACAGTTGACATTAATGCGGCAAAAAATGCGGCAAACACAAGACCCGTAAGACCCGGTGGGAGAATGTTTTTAACAAGTTCTGGTAGTGCTCTATCACCATCGCTCAATCCCGGATAAAGTGCGAGAGCAATAAGACCGGGGATGGCAATGAGTGCAGGAATCAACATTTTTAATATTGCTGCCCACATCATTCCTGCTTTTGCATCCCATTCATTTCGTGCACCAAGTGCAGATTGAATAATTGCCTGATTCCCAATCCAGTATGCAGGTCCAATTACCATAGCACTACCAAGTACTATCGCTGCCCAGGGGTATGGTGTCTTTGTATCCATCGGTAAAATTAGTTCAAAATGATTTTTAAATTCCGGACCAAGAGAATATATCTTTTCCACCATTCCTCCCCAACCACCCGTTGCGATAAATCCCAGAACAAGCATTGCTATTGCGCCGATGAACATTATTACCAATTGAAGTGCATTAGTCATAACAACAGCCGATAATCCTCCTGAAATCGTATACATTCCAACTATAACCGCAGTAACAATAATCGATACATAATTAGGCCAGCCCATCATTGTATTCAAAAATATAGCGGTAGCCCAAAGAATTATCGCTAAAGCAAAAGCAAGAAATGCGACCCATAAAAATGCTTCTATCGATTGCACATAAACATTGTATCTTCTGCCCAAATATTCAGGAACGGTATAAACACCCGCTTTCCAATAATAAGGCATAAATATTAATGCAGAAACAATCATTGCGGGCATACATCCAATCCAGTCAAAATTTGCCTGAACCAAGCCATATCTATACGCTCCACCAGCCATTCCCATATACTCGATTGCACCTATGTCTGCAAGAACTATGGACATTCCAATAGCCCACCATGGTAAAACTTTCTTGGCAAGAAAATAATCCTCAGATGTTTTAACAAACCTCTTAAAAAATACACCAAACAATAAAATCCCAATCAAAAAAAGTATAACAATAAATGCATCGATTCCCGCTATTCCCATTATCTTATCCTAATATAATGTTAATATATTTTCCTAAAATAAAATTTTATTTTTATTAATATAAAAAAATAATTTTTTTAAGGCAAATTATAAAATATAAATGACAAAAAAAGAATTAACACTCAAAAGTTAAAATATTTAAAAAAAGCCCACATAATGTGGGCTATACTTAATAATTTATTATTTTATATAGAAATTATACAATGAAACTACCGTTTTTTATCATTTTTAAGATAAAATAAGAATGAATTCTAAAATCAGTGGTAAGTTCAGGATGAAAAGAAGAAACCAAAATATTTTTACTTCTTGCAATGACAGGAGACCCATTAACAAAACCAAGAGGAGTAACAGAACTTCCGCATTCCAATAATTTTGGTGCCCTTATAAAAACCAACTTAAATTTTTCTTTTTCATCAATTAAAGGCATACTCTCATCGACAACAAAAGAATCTATCTGGCTTCCATAAGCATTTCTCTGGACGTAAATATCGATTAATCCCAAATTTTCAACCCGCGGGTCATCCACCCTTTTTGCAAGTAATATCATTCCTGCACAGGTGCCCCATATATATTTCTCTTTTCCAAATTCCTTTATGGCTTTGTCAAGTCCATATAATTTCATCAATCTCGACATAGTAGTAGATTCACCACCAGGGATTATAAGATGAGTGCATTTGTCTAATTCTTCAGTTGACCGAACGTATATTGAATTCACCCCCAACCAATCACACTTTTCTTTATGCTTACTAAAAGCGCCTTGAAGAGCGAGAATTCCAACACAAATCGAATTCATTTTATTTACCATCCTCTTATTTGTAATTTTTGTCCCTCTGGGATTTCAGACATATCTATTCCCTTCATTGCCTCTTTTAAACCAGCAGAGACCTTTGCAAGAACCTCAGGTTTATCAAAGTTAGTAGTTGCTTCAGCAATTGCCCTTGCCCTCTTTGGAGGGTCTTCAGATTTGAATATGCCAGATCCAACAAAAATTGCTTCAGCACCTAATTGCATCATAAGTGATGCATCAGCAGGAGTAGCAATACCACCGGCCGCAAAGTTTGGAACGGGCAATTTACCAATCTTTGCAACCTTTTTCACTAATTCATAAGGAGCACCCAACTTTTTTGCTTCTGACATCAGTTCTTCTTCCCCCATAACCGTGAGTTTTTTAATTTCGCTTATAACTATACGCATATGTCGAACTGCCTCAACGATATTCCCACTCCCTGCTTCCCCTTTGGTTCTAATCATTGCTGCACCTTCACCAATCCTTCTCAATGCTTCCCCCAAATCCCTTGCCCCACAAACGAATGGAACTTTAAATTTATGTTTATCAATATGATTGGTTTCATCTGCAGGGGTTAATACTTCACTTTCATCAATAAAATCTACTCCAAGCGCTTGAAGAATCTGCGCTTCTGCAAAATGTCCTATTCTGCATTTTGCCATAACGGGAATTGTAACCACTTCTTGGATTTTCATAATAATCTCCGGGTCTGCCATCCTCGCTATTCCCCCTGACTTTCTAATATCTGCGGGAATCTTCTCAAGTGCCATTACAGCCACTGCCCCTGCTTCTTCTGCTATTTTCGCCTGCTCGAAATTAGTTATATCCATTATAACCCCACCCTTAAGCATCTCAGCTAACCCTACCTTTAATTCATATGACCCTTTTTCCATAATATCACCCTTTTAAATTTAAATATTTTATTAAAGTTAATTTAATAAATTTTTTAACACTTTTCAAGTTTTCTTTATTTTAAACAAACCCAAATTAATAAATTAATATTTATCAATATATTTATTAAAAATATATTAATACAAAAGATTTTCTCCTGTCATCTCTTTTGGATTAGGGATACCCAATAAATATAAAACAGTAGGAGCAATATCTGCCAATCTTCCTTTGTCTCTAATTTTTTCATTTTTATCATAATTTAATACTATAAATGGAACTATATTCGTTGTATGAGCAGTATGAGGAAGATTATTCTCACTATCCCACATCTTTTCAGCATTTCCATGGTCTGCAGTGATTATTGTTATACCATTCCTATCATAATTTGCTTCAACCAATTTTCCTACACACTTATCAACAGTTTCCACTGCCTTAATCGCCGCTTTTAAATCCCCAGTATGCCCAACCATATCACAGTTCGGAAAATTCAACAATGTAAATATATGTTTATCATCTTTTATGTCCTTCAATTCAGCTTCAGTAACCTCATAAGCGCTCATCTCTGGTTTAAGGTCATAGGTCGCAACTTTTGGAGATGGGATAAGTATTCTGTCCTCCAGTTCAAATGGTTCTTCCTCACCTCCATTAAAAAAGTAAGTCACGTGTGCATATTTTTCTGTTTCTGATATACGCAATTGAGTTATACCATTCTTTGATAACACCTTTCCTAATATATTAGTCAAATGTTCAGGAGGAAATACTATAGGAAAATTAAATGATTCATCATATAAAGTCATCGTCACATAATAAACATTTTTTCTCGTCCTTTTAAATTTATCAAAGTTTTCTTCATTTATTGCCCTTGTCATTTCACGAGTCCTGTCCGCCCTAAAATTAAAAAACATCACAGAATCACCATCATTTATCATTCCAATTGGTTTACCATTTTCGATAATTACAGATGGGATTATAAATTCATCCGTAATTTCGTTTTTATAAGAATCCTCAACCGCTTTTACTGCAGATGAAAATGTCTTTCCCTCCCCACTAACCAGAGCACGATACGCCTTTTCAATTCTATCCCATCTATTATCTCTATCCATTGCATAATATCTCCCCATTACCGTTGCGATTTTACCCACTCCAATCTCTTTCATTTCTTTTTCAACATTTCTTATAAACCCAATCCCACTCTTTGGCGAAGTATCTCTTCCATCTGTCAAAACATGAAGATATGTTTTCAAAATCCCTTCATTTCTTGCCATTCTTAAAAGAGCATTCAAATGATTCAGGGAACTGTGAACACATCCATCAGATATAAGACCTATTAGGTGCAAAGATGAATTATTTTTTCTTGCATTACTCATTAAATTTAAAATAACATCATTCTTGAAAAAACTACCATTTTCAATCTTTTTGTCAATTCTTACGATATCCTGATAAACAACTCTTCCAGCACCCATATTCAAATGTCCGACTTCAGAATTCCCCATAACTCCTGCAGGTAGTCCAACATCTAACCCAGAAGATTTTAAATTAGTGTATAAACCCTCTTTCTTGAACTTGTTAAAATTAGGAGTATTCGCAAGTTTCACTGCATTATAATCATTCTCTTTACTTATGCCAAATCCATCCATTATTATGAGCAATATTCTTTTTTGTTTCATACCTTAGTTCCATCCTTACTATTTAAATATCCTTTTTTTATTTTAACATTATAACACTACCTAAATTATGCCCCCAACTGTGCTATAATAATAGTCAAAATTATAATAAAAAACACACCCAAAAATCCAATAAAAAATCCCACGATATCAGTTTTATCCCATTTGGTAAATTCAAACTGTGAGTTCGGAAACATTTTTAAATGGTCAAATTTTGATGGATTTTGGTATGATTTTTCTATTTCTTCTCTATCCTTTTCTAAATTCGTATTCACTGGAGTTTTTAATTTCACATAAAATCTATCCATAATCGCTTTGTCCGTTTTTCGAGTAAAAATACTGATAAGAACAAGAATAATAAATGGCAGTATAATTCTAAAAGGGAGACGAAGAGTTTCAATCATAGGATTTGGTAATTTTTTAAGGTCAATACCAATCAAATCATAAAAGATCATCTCTAAATTAAGAAATCCTTCTCCTTCCTTTCTCATATTTTCATAAGTTTTAATTCCTTTTGTCCAATAAATAGATTGTCCTATGGGCTTTACTGTCTTTTTTATTAATTCATCTTCAATTATAGGTAATGGTCTTTCTCCTATTTGTTCACCTTTTGTAATCTTTTCTTCCCACAGTTTTATTTCCAAATCTCTTTTCCTAATATCAAATTCTGTAGCATTATAATACCTTATAATTTCTTTTGGTTCTGTTACTGCAAGAAGCTTGGGATTTGTTCTTAAATCAGGCATAAAAACAGGAATTAATGCAGGAAGAATAAAAAATATGAGTGCAGAAATACATATACTCCACCAAGCCCCAATTTTTGTGCTACTTCTCCAGAACATTCCACCCCAGAACGAAGCAGCAAAAATAACGTTAAGTTCCCAAGCAACTTTTAACTGCTGAAAAATATTTTGATAATAAATTGAAAAAAATATCCCTCCAACGACAGCCAACAGTGCCGAAATCCTACCAATAAAAACAAAATGACTTTCACTTTTCGTTCCAATAAAAGGTTTGTATATATTATTTACAAACAAGGCAGAGGTGGAAATCATAAAACAATCGGAACTTGACATCATCGCTGCAAAGAGTCCAGCCAGCATAACTCCGACAAGACCCAGTTTCAAAGGACCAAGAAGCTGGTTTGTCGCATAACCCCAGGCGAGGTCGGGGTCATTTATTTTATCCGCAAATAAAATAATAATTGTAAGAGCAGTAATGCTCCAAAGAATCGTGCAAAATCTTTTCATAAAATTGCCAATCATATAACCCATTCTTCCAGAAAATTCATCTTTTGCAGAACCACCACCAGTGGATATGTTATGCGGTTGAACTACTATCCCTACCAAATTCATAATAACTAAAGTTAAAACATAATACCACGTAAAATCGCTCGCATAAGGTGAACCAAATAAATCGAAGTATCCAGCAGGTAAATTATTATGTATAATATGAATAGTATCAGAAACCCCATTCCCCCCATATATCAAATTAATCTCCCTAAAAGCAAACGGAATAATAATGAATGAAAGAATAATAATTAAAATACCCTGCAACAAATCGGTCAAATAAGCAGCCGTAAGCCCACCCAATAAACCATAAATAAGGATAACAACTCCTAAAATTACTGTTAAAATATTCTGGTCAATATATGAAAATAATCCTCGCGGATTTAAGTCCCTTAGAGTTTTAAGTTCAATCTTTTTCTCGGGTGTCAGAATACTATAATCATAAGATTCAAGTTCTTTTAATCTTTTAAAACTCTCATATTCTACCTTTTCTTGAGCATTCAATTCATATTCAGGTTTAGGAGTAATAGCAACAACGGTCTTCTGAATTGCAGAAAAACCTAATGAAAGATAAACCATAAAAAATACAATCCCATAAACTGCATAGAATGCACCAAGCCCATTAGAACTGTATCTTTCTTCAAATAAATCCCCTAACGTTATATATCTCATTCTTCTATACCAGACGCCATAAATCCAGTAAAATGGAGTGCAAAATAACCAATTCAAAGAAGTCCATATACCTGACAATCCACCTACAAAAGTATTTCTTGCCGTGCTGATGGGACTATCCGCGGTAGTTCCTGTTCCAAATGCAGCAAACGTCTGCAATAACTTGCCAAATACCCTGCCACCCATAAAAAAATCCTCTTGATTCTTTATCCTTTTTCTTGTAGCAATCCCAATTCCTATCATCACAAATAAATAAATCAATAGAATTATAATATCAAGTATGTGCATTCCAAACATAATATCACACTCGAATTATTAAATTCCAAAAGCCAATGATTAAAATTAATTTTTAATAAACTTTATGCTGATCTTTATGAAGTTTCCCTGCTAATTTTGTTATTACTATTCTCGGTATAAACCTTTCCAAAAATACAACAAACTTATTTTTCCATCCGGGGATAGCAATTGTTTTATTCTTTTTCAAAGCATTAAATCCCACCTTTGCAACTTTTCTTGCACTCATCAACCCAAATTTCTTAAACCCCATACTTTTCATACCTGCAGTTTCAAAGAAGTTTGTATCTGTTGGTCCAGGACAAAGGCACGTTACAGTAATGCCTTTATCTTCAAATTCACGGGCAATGGATTCAGAAAAAATTAAAACGAATGCCTTTGTTGCACTATAAATGTTATGATGGGGTATTCCCTGAAATCCAGCCATAGATGCAACATTGAGAATCTTCCCATATCCCTTTTCAATCATTGAAGGCAGTAAAAGTCCGGTAAGTTTTACTAAAGATAATACGTTCAGTTGTATCATATCAATTTGCCTTCCCAAATCAGTATCCGAAAAATCCCCATAGTATCCAAATCCCGCATTATTTACAAGTATATCAATAGAAATATTCTCTTTCTTTAGTTGTTCGTATATTTCCTCTGGAGATTCCGTTCTAACTAAATCTTTGGAAATCGTAAATACCTTAACATTATATTCTTTTTCTATCATATTTTTAATATTTATTAATTTCCTCTCATTTCTTGAAGTTATAACAAGATTTGCCCCATCTTTTGCAAACAAATTAACAAATTCATAGCCAATGCCACTTGACGCACCAGTGATAAGAACGTGCTTTTCCTTAAAACATACCATTTATTGATTTAACTCTCCCTATTTTTTCCATACTCTTCTTATAACAATTCTTACTTAATCTTTACTGTATAAAGGAATCATAATTAAATTTGGATGAATATTTGGAAATGAGGAATATTCCTTAAACAATTCAATTAGTTTCATTTATTTCTCTTAACAATTTTTCAGCAGATTCAATATAGTTTTCGTAAAAATATATTCTCGTTTCAATTTTACCCTTATAAGGCAGGATGATATTAAGATACTTTTTGGCTTCTTCTAAATTACCAAGTTTATAATTACTTAAAGCCAAAAAATACATACATTCTATTTCGCCTTCTAAACCATGAAAATACTTTTCTTTTAACCTTCGTAGGATTTCATTATACAAATCTATTGCTTTCTTCCATTCTTCAATATAAATATAAGCATATCCCTTAAACCATAAAGGATGTAAGTTATTATTCATTTTTATCAATTCGTCTGAAATTCTCAATACTTCGTTATAATTCTTTTCTTCAATATATATTCTCAATAGACACATTTTACCGGGGACTTTCGTAAATTTCCCTTTTTCTATAGAAAGCATAATTCCATCAATTCCTTTTTGACGTTCATCACTGACAAAAGGAAGAAACCAAAGAACTTTTGATTTAACACTTTTCCAATAATAATAGTTACCCAATCCATAAAGAACATCGTATAATGTAGAATCAATTTGAAGGGATTTTTCAAGTTTATCAGCGGCTTTCAAACCGTCCAAGAAAGCCCCCAACCAATCACCTATCATTGCTTTTCTTACACCCCTTATACCCAAAGCACCCCCGGAAAAAAGATAAACGTCCGCTGTCGGATTCCCTTTCCTCTCCAAGTTTTCTGCCTTTTCAATAGAAGTGTTTGCTGCCTGTTTGAATTCATCTCTAAAATTCAGATTCCTGTATTCATCCATAACAAGGTCATAACTAAATGCTTTACAAAAGTATCCAAACGGATTATCCGGTTCAATCACACAAAGTGAATCAAACTTCTGCAGTGCCTTAGCGAAATCATCTTTAAATAATCTATTTAGCCCATCAAGAAAAATCCTTTCCATTTCAGGAGAAAGGGTTAAGGTAGAAAATGAATAATTTATGTCAATGATTAAAAAAATAATAATTAATTTTAATAATCTTAAAAGTGACATTTTTTGCCTTCATTTTATTTAAAAAACATATAATATAATTTTAAAAGAAATTTAATTTAATTCAAGGAAAAAACAAATTTAATCACTGAATATTTTAGGTATAAATAATCTTTAAATATTATTTTCCCTTAATTTTTCTTTGATATTTTAAAAAAAATATTATATTGTTTCAATATAATAAAAAAAATAGTTTTAATAAACTTATAAATGGGAGAACTTTTTAATGCGTCCAATAAACACTTTTACAATAGAACCATTATTACCAAAAAAGTTGATGGTTTTAAAAGAAATCGTACATAACCTGTGGTGGTGCTGGGACCATGAAGCAATAGACCTTATCCGCAGAATAGATACGGACCTTTGGGAAGAAAAAGACCACAACCCAATTCTAATGCTTGGAAATGTAAAACAGGAAAATTTGGAATATCTATCTGAAGATGATGGTTTTCTTGCTCAGATAGAGCGTGTTAACCAAAGACTTCAAGAGTATCTTAAAGAAAAAACATGGTTCGATAAAACTTGGAACTCAGAACTAAAAATGTGCGTGGCTTATTTTTCCGCTGAATTTGGAGTTACTGAATGCATTCCAATATACTCTGGGGGTCTCGGTATCCTCTCTGGTGACCATCTGAAATCCGCAAGTGACCTTGGTATTCCTCTTGTCGCAATTGGACTTATGTATCAAGAAGGATACTTCAGACAATACTTAAATTCTGCTGGATGGCAGGGCGAACTCTATCCTACAAATGATTTCTATAATATGCCAATAAATCTCGTCAGAAAAAAAGACGGTTCTCCGGTTATCATTGACGTTGATTTCCCCGGAAGAAAAATTTTTGCTCAAATATGGGAAATCAAGGTAGGAAGGGTCTCTCTTTTTGCTTTAGACACCAATATTATTGAAAACAATCCTGAAGATAGAAATCTGACAGGTGAACTTTACGGTGGGAACATAGAAACGAGAATACAACAAGAGATTTTACTCGGCATAGGTGGAATTAAAGCCCTAAAAAAACTCGAGTTTGAACCGTCCGTTTTTCATATGAATGAAGGCCATTCTGCATTTCTTGCCATCGAAAGAATTCACCTTGCAATGATTGAACATAATTTAAATTTCTGTGAAGCACTTGAACTTACCAAATCAAGTAACATATTTACAACTCATACCCCTGTTCCTGCTGGAATTGATATGTTTTCTACTGAACTTATGGACAAATATTTCAACAATTATTATAAATTATTAAAAATATCAAAAGAGGAGTTTTTATCACTCGGAAGAATCAATCCCTCAAATCAAAGCGAACCATTTTCTATGGCATTGCTCGCTTTAAAAACAGCATCAAATGCTAATGGAGTGAGTAAACTTCATGGAGAAGTTTCTCGTAAAATGTGGCTAAGTGCCTGGCCCCAGGTTCCTGTCGATGAAATACCCATTTCGTCCGTCACAAATGGAATACATTATAGGTCCTGGATATCACACGATATGGAAGACCTTTTTTTACGATACCTTGGACCACGCTGGTTAAAAAATCCTGAAGACCAAAGCATCTGGCAGAAAATAGAACAAATTCCACCGGAAGAATTATGGAGAACGCACGAGCGAAGAAGAGAAAGATTAGTTGCCTTCGCAAGAAAAAGATTGAAACAACAATTGAAAAGTCGTGGTGCAATGCCTTCTGAAATCGCCTTCGCAGATGAGGTCTTAAATCCAGGAGCACTAACGATAGGTTTTGCAAGAAGGTTTGCAACTTACAAAAGGGCTACTTTAATATTTCACAATGTAGAACGTATTGCAAAAATATTATGCAACAAGGAAAGGCCCGTTCAGATTATATTCTCGGGGAAAGCTCACCCAAAGGATACTCCAGGCAAAGAATTTATTCAGAAAATATTCCAGTTTGCACGTCAGGAACAATTCCGTAGAAACGTCATTTTTATCGAAGATTATGATATTGTTACCTCACGGTATCTTGTTCAGGGAGTTGACGTTTGGTTGAATAATCCGCTACGATTTCAAGAGGCAAGCGGGACAAGCGGTATGAAAGTAGTTCCAAATGGCGTTATCAATATGAGCATCCTTGATGGATGGTGGGATGAAGCTTACACGCTTGAATCAGGATGGGCTATCGGAAGAGGTGAAATTTATGACGACATTAACCTCCAAAATGAAGTAGAATCCAATGCCATTTATGAACTCTTGGAAAAAGAAATTATTCCACTTTTTTACGAATGTGGAAGAGACGGATTGCCAAGAGGATGGATTTCTAAAATGAAATCTTCAATGACGTCTCTATGTCCTGTATTTAATACTAATAGAATGGTCCGTGAATACTTTGAAAAATATTATATGCCAGCAGCAAAATGTTTCCACACCCTTAAAGAAAATAATATCGAAAAGGCAAAGGAACTTGCTAACTGGAAATCGTTTATAAAAAATAATTGGGACAAAATCCGAATATTAAACATTAAAGCATCACCACCCAAACAGGTTACAGTCGGTTCGAAACTCGATGTTCAAGCAACTATCTTTTTAGGAACACTTAAACCGGATGACATTCAAGCCCAGATTTACTTTGGAATTGTTAATTCCAAAATGCAGATAGAAGACGCCATTCCAATCCCTATGGAGTGCTGTAAATCCGAAAGCGACGGAAAACATACTTTCATCGGTTCTATTTCCTGCACAAAAAGTGGATTACATGGCTACTCACTCAGAATACTACCCAAACATAACTTTTTAAATAATCCTTTAGAAACAGGTTTAATTTTATGGTCAAATTAAAACAATTTTCCTAAACATTCAAAACTTTTGTAATTCCATAAAAATATTTCAGATAATTATTATTCATATCAATAAAAAAATCCGCAATAAACATTTTCATATTACACAAAATAATCAGAAATGAACATTAAATACAAGGTGCTCATAATATTAATATTTCTGATAGTTCTTTGGTTTCTTCCCGTGCCTGAAGGTATTGACCCCAAAGGTATTCACCTTTTTGCAATATTTTTTGCTACAATTATTGGACTTATATTAAAACCCATTAGTATGTCAGGTATTACTTTGATTAGTATTATTGTTATTGCTTTGACAAATACTTTACCTTTAGAAGAAGCATTGAGCGGATTTTCTGATACAACAGTGTGGTTAATAGTAACTGCATTTTTATTTTCAAGAGGTTTTATCAAAACGGGTCTCGGCAGAAGAGTGGCATTTATTTTTATAGAAAAATTGGGGAAAAAAACATTGGGACTCAGTTATTCACTTGTAATAAGTGAACTTATTTTATCACCTGCAATTCCTTCAAATACTGCTCGTGGAGGTGGATTGTTTTATCCAATCGTAAGAAATCTTTGCTCTGCATTCGGTTCGGAACCTGAAAAATCACCAAAAAGGATAGGTTCTTTTTTAATACTTGTGCAATATCATGCAAATATCATAACCTCTGCTATGTTTCTTACTTCTATGGCGGCAAATCCACTTATAGCAGCACTCACAAAAAAAGTCACCGGAATTGAAATCCAATGGACAACTTGGGCTTTAGGAGCATTTGTCCCTGGGATTTTATCTTTATTTTTAATACCCTATTTCATATACAAAATAGCACCACCGGAAATAAAAGAATCCCCGGAATCAAAGATAATCGCCAGAGAAGAACTTCAAAAAATGGGAAAAATGAAAAAATCCGAAAAAATAATGTTTGCGATATTTTTATTAGTTCTATTCCTATGGATTACATCCACTCTTCACAAAATACACGTGACTACAATTGCATTATTAGGCGTTGGATTAATGATTATAACTGCTGTCATAGATTGGACAGACGTTCTCTCTGAAAAAGGTGCTTGGGATGCGTTAATCTGGTTTGGTGCCTTAATTGCAATGGCTGATGGACTTTCAAAACTCGGCGTTATTGATTGGTATCGAAATACCATATCAAGTTATCTCGGAAATCTTCCAATGACTCTTGCTCTAATTTTGATATTATTAATTTACTTTTATTCACATTATGGATTTGCAAGTATGACTGCCCATATTACGGCACTTTTTCCTGCATTTTTAGGAGTAGCAATCAGTGTTGGCACTCCCCCTCTATTAGCAGCCCTTGCACTCGCTTATTTTTCAAACCTTAACGCATCTATAACACATTACGCCACGGGTCCCGCACCAATTTACTTTAATGCTGGATATGTCGATTTAGTTACATGGTGGAAAATAGGATTTTTTGTATCTATTTTAAATTTAATCATCTGGATTGGAGTTGGATTCCCTTACTGGAAATTATGTGGACTCTGGTAAATTCAATGAAAAAGGGGCTTAAAAAATAAGCCCCTCTTTTTATAAAATTTCATAAAAGTAAATTTCGAAAATCAAAAAAAATAAAAATCATCAAATAATTTCTTCTCTTACTGGGTCCCAGACAATTTTCCTTCCTTGAAGATATGATTGCGTAGCCATATGAGCAGTAATGGCTTCTTCAAAGCCGATATCTTCATTACAAACCGTTAGTGTTCGTGATTTCATACATTCAAAGAAATTCTTAAAATGAAGCATTGTAGTATTAACCATCTGTCCTTCTGGCGTAAATGTATAAAGTAATCCTTTGTCAATTGTCCATTTTTCAGTTGCAGAAGTAATCGCTTCGATTTTTTGTCCGGTCTGTGCCTGATATGCAAGCATAGGATTGAGAAGTTTTAATTCACCACTCTTTATTTTTTCTGCATATCTTTTTGATTCTCTATCTACAAAAACATTAAGTCCGCCTGTTAAATCCATAGTAGCATCAGAACCCATGATTAACTGGGCTCTACTAAAACCGTTTGCAAGCGTCGCCTGATAACATACTGTAAGATTTCTATCTGGATACTCCATAACAACTTGAAACACGTCGGGAACTTCCCTTCCATCCTTAAAGTAGTAAATTCCACCCGACGCAATTGAACTATGAGGAATGCCGACACCCAAAACATAACTAATGGCATCCCATTCATG
This sequence comes from uncultured bacterium, assembly GCA_964491835.1. Classification (GTDB taxonomy): domain Bacteria; phylum SM23-31; class SM23-31; order JAUVVT01; family JAUVVT01; genus CAZBIT01. The sequence goes on along the minus strand of CAZBIT010000012.1, from coordinate 309 downwards.
AGTTAAAAGGTCTCCTGAAAGCCCCGTTCCATAGTCCCAGTAGCATCTCCACCGAAAAATCCGTTTTAAATCAAATTCTCTCCAGGGTGCCTTTCCAAGAAATTTCCCCCAATCAACCGTCTCTGGTGAAGCATCTTTTGGAATATCATACTGCCAGGCACCATTAGGATTATTCCTATTCGTGAACGTCTGAACAAGGGTTATATCACCGAGTGTTCCCTGTTCAACAACTTCCCTTGCTTTCTTATATATTTCACTCTGCCTGCCCTGATGACCAAGTTGGAAAACCCTTTTGTTTACTTTAATTGC
>CAZBIT010000011.1:9245-14773 GCA_964491835.1 uncultured bacterium | reverse complement strand
CTCTTCAACTTATCAATTTCATTCTTCATTTGTTGATTTTCAAGCGCCTTTTTTGTTTTGAATAATAACTCTTCTTTGTCGAAAGGTTTTTCAATATAATCAAAAGCGCCTAACCTTATCGCATCCACCGCACCTTTTATCGTTCCGTAAGCAGTAAAAATGATAATTGGAAATTCTGGATCAACTTTTTTTATCCTTCGAACTAATTCAAGACCGTCCATTTCCGGCATTACATAATCCGTCATAACTAAATCAAATTGACCTTCTTCAAATTTCTTCATCCCATCCACACCATTCTTTACAACTTCAGTAGAATATCCTTCTGATTCAAGAATCTTCTTTAAAAGTTTTAATATTTTATCATCATCATCTATTATTAAAATTTTTTCTGTCATCGATACTTTCCAAAAATAAATAAAAAATTTTTAAATAAAATAACCACTTATTTTTTTACCGCAACTGCACCTGCCGTCAGTTAAATTTATAATGTTTATATTATGCCAATTTCTTGTAATGAGAAGTTTTCCACAAGAAGGGCAATATGTATTACTTCCTTCTTCTGAATATACATTTCCCAAATACACATATTTTAGACCTATATCCATCGCTATCATTTTTGCCATTTCAATTGTTTTTAAAGGTGTTCTTGGAACATTCAATAGTTCAAAATCCGGATGGAAAGCAGAAAAATGAAGCGGTACATCATCTCCAACATTATCATAAACCCATTTACATAATTCTTTCAACTCATTGGTTGAATCGTTTAAAGTTGGAATAATAAGATTAGTTATTTCAATCCATACACCCATTGATTTTAATTCAATTATTGCATCGAGAACCGGTTTTAAATGAGAATTCGTGAGTTTTGCATAAAATTTTTCAGTAATTGCTTTTAAATCCACGTTTGCAGCATCTATATATTTATACACCTCACTAATTGCCTTCATACTTATGTATCCATTTGTTACCATAACGTTTTTTAATCCCTTCTCTCTCCCCAATTGAGCAATATCCATAACGTATTCTGCCCAAACATTTGGTTCATTATACGTATATGCTATGCTTTTACAGTAATTATCAATTGCAGTTTTTACCGCTATTTCTGGAGGTAAATTGAATGAACGAACTTTATCGGGTGGAACTTTTGATATGTCACAGTTTTGACAAAATCTACACCCCAAATTGCATCCTGCAGTTCCAAGAGAAAATATATCAGTTCCCGGTAAAAAATGATATAACGGTTTTTTCTCCATTGGGTCAACGTGAACTGCACAGGGTCTGCCATATACAAGTAAATAGATTTTCCCTTGTATATTTTTTCTCACTAAACAATATCCAACCTTACCATCTCCGATTTTGCAGTCCCGCGGACACAAATAACACCAAACCCTCCCATTATGACTTTCCCAGAATAATGCTTCCTTCATAATTTAACCTGATAAAATAAATTTAAATAAGAAGTTTACCTTTATCCATAATAAGTTTATTATCAAGTTTTACAGTCGGATTTAAAATAATAATATCTAAATGGATTATGCTTTTATTTTTGCCACCAGGAAAACTTGTGCTATCTCCAAACGCAATATGGCATGTCCCAAGGGCTTTTTCATCCTCAAGTATCACTCCCGTAACTTTTGCAGTAGGATTAGTTCCAAGTGCAAACTCTGCAATAAAAGTTGCATTATTATTTTTATCAATTTTTTTAGCGGTTTCTATCAATTTTTTAAATCTTCTTCCCGAGGGAGAATTCTCATATTTCACTATATAACCATTTTTGACCTCTATTCTTGTGGGTCGAGTAATAATCTTCCCACATTTATCAATTACGATAGTTCCATTTGCGTTTGTAGGTGCTAATTCACTCTCACCATCCGGAAGATTTGAAAATGCTCCTTTCTTTCTTATGTTTCCATCGCTCTTTAATGCTGGATTATCAATATCGATTTCAATGTCTGTGCCACTTTTAGATGTAACATATGCTTTTTTAGATTTGGTCAGATACTTTTTAACTCTTTCTGAAATTTTTGAAATTTCATTGTAATCTGCACTCAATCCACGAACGAAAATCTCTTCAGTTATTCCAGGTAGAGTTGCAATTCGTGCCTTTCTTATTCTACTTGCCCTTCTTCTTGCGTCAGTATGAGAAATACTAACAACCGTTGGCGCAAGGACTACATCTGCGTTCATCATTGCTTTTTCAACCATTTCAGGTGGTTCTTCACCATTTATTTTACCAGGTGGGTAAATTATTATACTCGGTTCCGCTTTCAATTTCAACGCTTCTTTATATATTGCCTCTGCTATTGACATCTTTTCCGGGTTTGTTACAACCAATACCTTCTCTCCTACCTTAACGTTCAAGCACTGAGTTAAGGCAATACGTGCGGGTCTTAAAAGTTTATTTGTCATTTCTAAATTACCTCACTATTTAAAAACATTCAAACTTTAATTTTTAAACCTTCTTTTGCAGGAATACATTGAATAGTCCCATTTTTACTTTTTAATAATTTCTTTGCATCTTTTACAATCCCATCTATAAACTCATCAGAATAAGTTGGGTCATAATGAAATAAGACCAATTGCTTAACATTTCCTTCAATCGCAAGGCTTACTGCATCTTCATAAGTACTGTGCCCCCATCCTACTTTCAATTTATACTCTTCGGGTACATATTGACTATCGCATATTAAAAGGTCCGCATCCTTAGCAAATTTTATTAATTTCTCATCGATACTCGTAGAGATTTCTATCTTCTCTTCCCCATCAACGATTCGTTTTATTTTTTTATAATTCGGCTCATTATCGCTCGTATATACTACTAATTTTCCTTCTGATTCAACTTTGTGTGCATAAGTAACGCCCGGATGGTTCACCCTTTGAAAATTAATCTTCGTCTTATTTATGACAATTTCACTTCTCTTATCAACAAATTTTAAATTCGCTTTCATTTTATTGAGCGGAACAGGGAAAAAATCCTTTTCCATCTGCCTTCTCAATAGTTTTTCAATTCCATGTTCAGTTCCTTTTGGACCATAAAATATAAATTCATTCTTCGATTGATACGCAGGAATAAAAAAAGGAATCCCTTGTATATGGTCCCAATGTGTGTGAGAAATAAATATATGACCGACAATTGGTTCATTCTTAAATTCTTTGAGCAAAAGATTCCCAAGTTCCCTGATTCCAGTTCCTGCATCAAAAATTAAAAGAAGACCATCTGTCCTAATTTCTATGCATGAGGTATTCCCACCATATTTGATTGTTTTTAAACCAGGAGTGGGAATTGAACCCCTCGTCCCCCAGAACCTTATAATCATCTTTCTCTTTCTTATAATTTTTATTATTTTTAATTACCTGATAATTGTAATATGATAATCAAGAAATCATACGAATAAAATTGATAATGATGTAAGGACAACCTTAGAGTTGTTCCTACATAATAAATTTAAATATTATTTTTTTATATTGCAATTTTCAGGTAATTATTTTATTCGAAAAAGAAAAAATATACAAAATTATTCCATTGAACTATAATAAATAGAGTTAAATAGCAATCTAAATGTTTGATGTGGTTGACCTCTATTCTGAACTTTGAAACCAAATAATATTATTTTACCATCGCCAAACTTCACTTCAATTATTGATGGCTTTCCTTTAATATGATTTTCGCCAATTATCCAACCACTTAATAATAGAACCTTATCAGAGTATTTTGCTATTACTTCAGAACCCTTTGCAACCGTAAGAATCTTCTCCTCTTTCTTTTCATCATCAAGAGAAAAAGCGGATGAACCTGCAAAATAAGCAGAAGATTTCTTATCCATACCATAACCTATAGGATGATTATTGTTCAATTCAATACTTAAAACAGAACCTGGACAATAAAAATCCTTTGTTGATAAATTGGTTAAAGCGTTTTTTACAGATAGTTTAAATCTATTTATGGCAAACATACAGGAACCGTCCAGACATACAAGTGTTCCTCCTTTATCAACAAAATCAAGGATATTAACTACACCCAATTCAGTAATGCCTCCTGTATATTGCGGTGGCATATCATTTTCAGCCACTCCGCTGACTATTGAATTTTCGCTTTGGCTCGGCAATATAATAACATCATAACGCTCATTCAAATTACCTGCTCTTACTTCTGCATCATAAAGAGTGTTGTAAGGAAATTCAAACTGTTCTAATACCCACCTTGTCCATCCTTCATCAATATTTGCAGTCCATGATTGATAGAGCGCCGTTCTTGGTGGTTTAAGAGTGTAGGTTTTAACAATCGGTTTCGAGGTAATCCCATACAAATTACAGCCGAGAGAAATTGCATCTTTCTCGAAACTCTTTTTTACATTTGTATCAATAATTTTTACGATAAGTGCCCCCGGTTCAAACTTATTCCCAGAAACTGAAAATTGTTCCATTGCAACATTACATTCGATTGCCTTTTTTAAAAGGTATCTATTCATTAAAATAAAGTCATTATTTAAGTTATTTTTTATAACATAACCATAAGAACCACCTTCAATTATCTTCCCCTTAGGCTGAGGGATATTTTCAATCGTCGAAAGGTCAACTTCAAAACTATTTACAACTGGAATGCAAGTGATACCCATCTGAAAAGAAAGTGTCCAACCTGCAATATCGTATGGTGGCTCTGCTGGACCACCCGGATAAAGATACCTTTCAGGATAATCCTGAGTTTCAAGAAGGTCTTTAATGTGACTTCTGTATGGTTGAGATAAAAGTATGACATAGCTTCCTTTTGGATATTCAACACCATCCGCTTTAAATTCCTTATTTGCTCTATGGATTTCAACTCCTCCAAGTTTTAAAATTTCAAGCATTTTCAATGCTGTTGGAAGGTCTTTTTGTTTTTCAGGCATAATAAAAGCAAAAGGAGGTTCAATTTTCCCTTTTTCTATTGCTTCTTTAGCAAGTTTCATATAATTTTGCAAAAACATTTCTCGGTATCGTGCTGCAACGGTAAAAATTGAATAACAGGTAATTTCTTCATAATCGACAACATCTCTTAACCTCCACCAACCTCCCTGCCAGGGTTCTACAAAGTTAACCTGCGGTTCATAGTTCGGCAGACCTCTCTGGTGTCCCCTAAGTTCGCTTTTCCTTTGGAAAATCGGTGATGCAATTCTAACACTTGCAGCTTCGGTCAAAAGACCAAACATATTGTGCCTGTAAGGAGTCGTGCGGTTTCCACCGTGCCACCAATTATCATATATCGCATTTGTTATAACGCCGGTTTTGCCATTTGCCGAAAGGTCAGTAACAATATGACCCCCAATCAACTTCAAGGTTTCGTGAATTAAAGGATGAACGTTTGGATTCACAGGGTCAAAAAAAGGCGGAACAAAGTATCGTGCACCTGTACTACCCATCTGATGAATATCATAAGTAATTTCTGGAAACCATTCGAAATACATCACTTTCGTTAAAATCTTACTTTCTACTTGAGTAAGCATATACAAGTCCCTGTTATTATCATGACCAACATACTTTTGATAAAGCCA
>CAZBIT010000011.1:0-9145 GCA_964491835.1 uncultured bacterium | reverse complement strand
TTTATAAGGGATTCCTCTTCTTCTTTTGAAAGTCCTCTTGGGTCTGCAAGCCCTTTTTGAATACTTTTATACTTTTCTATATTTTTTATTGTTTGTGGATTTGAAATCTCAGCCATTATAAAAGGATTCCCTTCGGTAGTTTTCCCAAGTTCTCTAACAAAAACCCTATCAGAATTATCATCTACAATATTAAAATATTTCACAATTTGTTCCCATCGAGCAAGTTTAAAATCCGCTCCAACCTTAAATCCAAGAAACTCCTCCGGAGAAATTATTCCCTTTTCTTGACCATATAAAAACGAATCAATTAGAAAAATAATTGCCGTTATTATTATTGAAATTCTTATATATCTTCTCATTAAATTCATCTCCTCAAAATATTTCAATTATTTTAAAAATAAAATATAATTCCTCCACTAATATACAATATCTATACTTTATATCAGTCCTTAGAAGTTAATTATTCATAGTAAATATTCTTAATAAAATCCAAACTCTATTTTTCATAAATATAAGTTATATTTATATTTATTTCAAGATTAAAATTAACTTGAGAAAAAATTTATCATTGAAAAATTATATAAAATTAAGAATAAAATAAACGAAACTACTTAAATTTATGATACAAAAATGATAGGTAACATTAATTTCAATATGGTAAGACATTAAAGAAGGAAAGATATTATAATTGGAAAAAGATAATTATAAAATTCAAAAAGAATCTTTATTTACTTTAGTTCATCGCCATCTTTATTTATCTTAATCCCTCCAATTATAATTGACCTTATATCATTAAGGGTATCTTTTGGAGTTGTTATTGAAATAACACCCCTTTCAGTACCATATTCCTCTATAATACCCAATGCAAGGTCCTCTTCATAAAAATTTCTCAAAGAAATGATATAATTTTTCAGGTCAGGGATTGTATCAATTAGAATCCCATTATAGCATCGCAAAGATAATTGATTTATGGAAATATTAAACGTTTTTGCATTTTGAAAATACTGACTAAATTGTCTCTTTCGGAAATTGTATCTTGTTGATGTTGATTTTTCTTTTGATTCTTCGGGAGTCGGTATTCGGAAAATCTTAAATGCCTTTGTATTTTTATATATCTCAACTATATGGTCAAGTTCATTTTCTCTTTCAAAAACTATAACAATATCTGGCTTAACTATACTTATTAAATTCCATTTCAATATCCTTCCAATAACACCAAGAACTAAACCTTCAGTATCAACCAATATCTTTTTTGAATAATACCTTGCTTTCTCAATAATGAATTGAGAACCTGTTATCAAAGGAAGAAGATTTTTCATAGGAGAAGTTGTTCCTACAAAATATATATCTTTCAATTCAACGCTATCCCAATTTTCAAAACCATTTCTCACCATTCCCCAACCAACAGTTGTGGGAGGTCCAATATTTGACTGCCCCATATCAAGGTCAACAATCCCTAAGTCTGTAGTTTCAGAAAGAAATTTTGCAATATTCTCTATTAAAACTGTCTTTCCAACATCAATAGCACCAAGAACCATTATACATTTATTTTCTGGTTTTATTATTTCATCTACAACTTCTTTAGTAATATTTTTCATTTTAAAATATTACCTTTTCAGAGTCTAAATAAAGGAAAGATTTTATGTGGAAATAAATTTTTTTATAAAGATATGAGTTTTTTGCCTAATTGCAAACTTATTTTTAGGTAGGTTAGTAAAAAATCTTTTATTTACTTATTTCTTTTTTTGCCAGAACTTTTTCACTTTTTTCTTTTTTCAAAGTTATCGTTGAACCACATTCCAGACACCTAAATAAAAGAAGCGGTTTTAAAGGACTAAGAGTTTCCTGAACCCCTGCAAATACAACCTTTTTATGCTCACATAATTTCATAAAATTATTCCTTAAATTATTGTAATACGTATTTAATATAATAAATTAAAATCACAAATTCAACAACTTTTTTAAAGAAATACTTTAAAAAACACAGATAATACATTTAAAAATTGTAAAATACGAATATATATTCATAATGATTAGCAGGAATAATAAGTAAATAGGTGGATAAAATTTTTAAGATAAATCTCCTTTGGGGGGAACCTTTATATTTAACTTTTTCATTCTATAAAGAAGTTTACCTCTCGAAATGCCAAGTATTTTTGATGTCTTTACCTGATTTCCGTTCGTTAAAGAAAGCGTTCTAATTATTAATTCTTTGAGTATTTTGTCTATACTTATGCCTTCAGAGGGAAGGTTAATGAGGTCCATTATTTCTTGTTTTTCAAATCTTTTCTCCGAACTAAGAAAATAAAAATCTTCTTTTCTAATAATTCGTTCCTGTGACAACAATACAACTCTCTCAATTGCATTTCTTAATTCTCTCACATTTCCTCTCCATTGATAGTTAAGGAGAAAATCCCCTGCTTCTTTTGAAATGTGAGTAATAGATTTATTAAACTTTTTATTAAATTCTTTTATAAAAAGGTTTGCCAGTAGCATAATATCCTCTTTCCTTTCACGTAATGGAGGAATTTTAACTCTTGCGACATTTAACCTGTAAAATAAATCCTCTCTGAAATTCCCTTTTTCCAATTCCTCTTCCAATATTTTATTTGTTGATGCGATAATCCTAACATCTACGGAAATTTCCTTTGTTCCTCCAATTCTAAAGAATTTCTTTTCTTGAAGAACTCTCAAGAGTTTCACCTGTGCCTCAGCACTTAATTCACCAATTTCATCCAACAGAATTGTGCCTCCATTAGAAATTTCGAATTTTCCTTTATTTGTTCTATATTGGGCACCTGTAAACGCACCCTTTTCGTAACCGAATAATTCACTTTCTATAAGGTCTTTTGGAATTGCACCACAATTTATGGCAATAAATTGTTCATTTGTTCGTAAACTCTTCGTATGGATATATCTTGCTATTACTTCCTTTCCTGTTCCGCTTTCTCCCTCTATTAAAACCGTAGTATCACTTCCTTTGGCATATTCATCTGCAATTTTTAAAATTTCATTCATTTTAAAACTATTGAATATTATTTCTGAAAACTCTTCTTTATCTTTTAACTCTTTTTTAAGATTCTCATTTTCTTGTGAAATTTTCACCTTCTCAAGAACCCGTTTAATCACCATTTCTATTCTGTCTAAATCAAGTGGTTTTTCGATAAAATCATAAGCACCCAACTTCATTGCAGAAACAACCGTTTTAACATCTGTATATGCAGTAATCATAACGACAGGAATTTGTGAATATTTCGATTTTATAATTTTTAATACATCAATGCCATTCATATCTCCCAACTTTATATCAAGAAGCACTACATCTGGAAGTTCATCTTCCATCTTTTCAAGTGATATTTTCCCATTCTCACATAAAATTGTTTCATATCCCCTTGAGTTAAATACATTTTCGAGAGAACTTCTGATATATGGGTCGTCGTCCACAACCATTATTTTATATTTCATTTAGTTCTATCCTTCTTAAATGAAATTCTATTGAAACTTTTGTGCCTTTATCTATTTCGCTTTCAATAAAAATATCAGCATTGTGCATCTTCAAAATATTCTGGACAATCGATAAACCAAGTCCTGTTCCTTTTGGCTTTGTTGTGAAGAAAGGGTCAAATATATATTTCAATTCATCTTTTGGTATCCCAACTCCTTTGTCTATTATATCTATCACAACGAAATTTTCTCCTCTATATTCTTTAACGTAAGATATAATAATAATTTTCCCATTTAAATTTACCGCATCTATTGCGTTTTTCAAAAGATTAATAAAAACCTGAGTAATTTGTTTTGGGTCTATTAAAAATTTTGGCAGATTTTCATCAAGAAACAACTCAACTTTAATTTTTTTCTTCTCAAATTCAGGTTTGATTAAAAGTAAAACACTATTGATAATGGAATTGACGTTTTCTTTGATAAAGTTTGGTTTTGCAGGTTTTGCAAATTGCAAAGTGCTTTCAATAATCCCTTCGATATTTGCAACTCCTTCAAGCGATTCATCAACACTCTTTTGCAGAAATTTATCTTCATATTCCCTTTTCATATTCTGTAAATTTAGTTTGACAAACGAAAGTGGGTTTCTTATTTCATGAGCAATACCTGCTGATAGTGTTCCTAAAGACGCAAGTCTATCGAGCCGTGCTACCTGTTGTTCATATTTCTTTCTTTCTGTAATATCCCTTGAAACAGCAAGAAGATTTATAATTTCTCCTTCTTCATTTTTTATTGGAACAAGATTTAATTCCCACCATTTTATGTTTCCTTTCTCAGTAATTGAACTATATTCATAATTAAGAATGGATTCACCTTTTTTACATTTTGCTATGCAATCACAAATACCTTTTCTATATTCTTTATCTAATATTTCACTATAATGCTTTCCGATAAACTTCTGGGCATTTGAAAATTCGTTCAGTTCAACACCACCTTTGTTAATATGAATGAATCTCCCTTCCAAGTCAAGAAGGTAAATGCAATCCTTAGCATTTTCTACCAAAACTCTGTATTTTTCTTCAGATTGTTTAAGTTCCTTTGTTCTGATTATGACCATATTTTCAAGTTCTTTCATCAATCTTTTATTTTCCTGAATAGATTCATAATGCTCAAGTGCTCTCTTTACAACGACTTTCATGTCGTCAATATCAACAGGTTTTGTAATTATCTTGTAAACTTCCCCTTCATTAATAGCATCTTTAAAAATTTTCGTTTCTGGAAATCCAGTCATAAGAATTCTCATTGTATCAGGATATTTGGACTTGACCATTTTTAAAAGGTCAATTCCTAAAACATCTGGCATTTTGTTGTCAGAAATTATAAGGTCAATTCTGATTTTATCCATTATGTTAAAAGCGTCTTTTGCATTTGTCGAGAGATATATATTATAATCTTCCTGCTCAAACAGAAGTTTAATCATATCAAGAAACTCAATTTCATCATCAATTAAAAGAATATTATATTTATTCATATTACAAAAAATTATTAAATAAAAATAACTTACGGAAGCGATTAACAAAACGAGAAAATTAAAGAAATGAATCTATAGTAAGTGTAAATCAATTATCTACAAAATTCTTAAAAAAGTTATAAAAGCGATGAATTTAACTTATATTAAATGTCTATTTTTCGTTTAATCCAAATCTTATATTTCAAAATCCTTAAAAAAATTGCATCATAATATTATTTGGCATCGTTTATTTTCATAATTTCTTTATGGTATTCTTGAAGTGCTCTAACCCTTATAGGTTCTCTTCTCATAGATTTGATACCTTTAACGGAAGCAGAAGCCCCAGATAATGTCGTAATGAAAGGAATCTTTTTTAAAATTGCATTTCTCCCGATGGCATTTTCATCAAACCGCGATGCTTTTCCAAGCGGAGTATTTATTATTAGGTCAATTTTTCTATTCTTAATAAGGTCAACAATATTGGGTCTTCCTTCGCCAACTTTTAAAACTCTTTCGACATTTAAACCTTTTTCATTAAAAAATTTGGCAGTTCCAGAAGTTGCCATTATTTTAAATCCCATTTCTGAAAGTTCTTTTGCGATAGGAAATGCACGAGCTTTATCATAATCATTAACGCTAATTAGAACGGTCCCATTTAAAGGAAGTCCAACACCAACGCTTATTTGACTCTTGGCAAAAGAAATCCCAAAATCCTGCGATATTCCCATAACCTCACCAGTTGACCTCATTTCAGGACCAAGAAAATTCTTAACCTCTGTAAATTTGTCAAAAGGAAAAACAGATTCCTTAACTGAAACGTGGTTAACTTTTACTTCTTCAGTAAATCCCATATCGCTCAGTTTTTTGCCTACCATTACCTTAGCAGCAATTTTTGCAAGTGGCTTTCCAATCGCTTTACTAACAAAAGGAACGGTTCTTGATGCTCTTGGATTTACTTCAAGCACATATAATTCTCCATCTTTGATTGCATATTGAATATTTATAAGTCCGATGACGTTCAATGCCTTTGTAATTGTATAAGTATATTTTCTAATTTTATCAAGATTCTCCTCAGAAATCAAATAAGGTGGAAGCACACAAGCACTATCGCCCGAGTGAATTCCCGCTTCTTCAATGTGCTGCATAATGCCTCCGATTACAGTTCTTTCGTTATCTGCTACTGCATCAATATCAAACTCAAACGCATCTTCTAAAAATCTTATAATCTCAACAGGATGTTCACCAGAGGCTTTTACTGCGTGTCTCATATAGTATTTTAAATCCGGTTCATTATAAACGATTTCCATTGCTCTACCACCAAGGACATACGACGGTCGGACAAGCACTGGATAACCAATCTTTTCCGCAACTTCTAATGCTTCTTTTTCTTTTGTTACGGTATCGTATTTTGGATATCTAATATTCAATGACCTCAAAAGGTCTCCAAACTTCTTTCTGTCTTCAGCAAGGTCTATTGATTCAGGAGACGTTCCAATTATAGGAACGCCCGCATATTTCAAAGGAAGTGCAAGTTTTAAAGGTGTCTGACCACCAAACTGGACGATTACTCCATCTGGCTTCTCATATTCAACGATATTAAGAATATCCTCGAGTGTCAAAGGTTCAAAATAAAGTTTATCCGAAGTATCATAGTCAGTACTTACAGTTTCTGGATTACTGTTAACCATAATCGCTTCGTATCCTAACTCTTTCAAAGCCATCACAGCATGTACACAGCAATAATCAAACTCTATTCCCTGACCAATTCTATTCGGCCCTCCACCAAGTATCATAATCTTTTTCTTGTTAGTAAATCTGACTTCGTTTTCCCTTTCGTAGGTTGAATAGAAATAAGGTGTCACAGATTCAAACTCACCAGCACAGGTATCCACCATTTTGAACACTGCTTTTATATTGTTTTTTGTTCTGAAGTATCGAACGGACATTTCATCCATACCGTATATATGTGCAAGTTGTTTATCGGAAAAGCCAGCCCTTTTTGCTTTTCTAACTAAATCAATTGAAGGTGTCTTTTTAAATTTTGTCTCTCTAGAAAGTTCATCTTCTATATCAATTATCTCTTTAATATTTGTCAAAAACCAACGGTCAATCCCTGTAAGATGATAAATCTCATCTATTGAAAATCCAATTTTAAGAGCATACCTAATATAATATATTCTTTCAGGATAAGAAAAATGGAGTTTTTCTTTGACTTTTAAAATTTGTTCATTCTTGTCCTTTGTGCTTAATTCGACAATTTCATCAATTTCGTTTCCATCAAGACCAAGACCATACTTCTCATTTTCAAGTGAACGTATTCCTTTCTGGAATGCCTCTTTGAACGTCTTACCGATTGCCATCACTTCGCCGATGGATTTCATCTGGGTATTAAGTCTTTTGTCAGCTTGCGGAAATTTTTCAAAATCCCATCTTGGAATTTTCACAACAACGTAATCAATTGTCGGTTCAAAAGATGCTGGGGTCGTTCCCGTTATATCGTTAAGGATTTCATCGAGTGAGTATCCAATAGATAAAAGGGCAGCAATTTTCGCAATAGGATAACCAGTTGCTTTGGAAGCAAGGGCAGAACTTCGGGAAACCCTTGGATTCATTTCGATTATTAGCATTTTTCCATTATCAGGATGAACAGCAAACTGAATATTTGAGCCACCTGTCTCAACCCCAATTTTTCTTATTACTTTAATTGATTGGTCCCGCATTTCTTGATATTCTCTATCAGTGAGAGTTTGCGCAGGTGCAACAGTTATACTATCTCCCGTATGAATTCCCATAGGGTCAAAATTCTCAATCGAACATATAACAACGACGTTATCCTTTAAATCACGCATAACTTCAAGTTCATACTCCTTCCAACCAATAACAGATTCCTCAACTGCAATTTCGCTTATAGGGCTTGTTTGTAATCCCCATCTGACAAATTCTTTATACTCCTCAATATTATAAGCAGTGCTACCACCTATTCCACCAAGCGTAAAGGAAGGACGAATAATTATTGGAAAAGGCAGTTCATCAAGTAATTTCATTGCATCTTCTTCACAGCGTGCTATCCCACCCCTTGGCAGTTCAAGACCAATTTCAAGCATCGACTTTTTGAAAAGTTCTCTATCTTCTGCTCTCTTTATGGCATCTGCTTTTGCACCTATTAATTCAACACCATATTTATCGAGAATACCATGGTCGTAAAGTTCAACTGCAACATTTAAACTTGTCTGTCCTCCAAGAGTTGGAAGGAGAGCATCCGGTCTTTCTAATTCAATAATCTGTTCAATCATCTGCCAATTAATTGGTTCAATATACGTTCTATCGGAAAATTCCGGGTCAGTCATTATAGTTGCAGGATTACTATTAACGAGGATTACCTTAAACCCTTCTTTTTTCAAAGCTTTAACTGCTTGCGTTCCCGAGTAATCAAATTCACACGCCTGCCCGATGACTATTGGACCAGAACCTATAACGAGTATCTTTTTTATATCTGTTCGCTTGGGCATTTTTTAATTCCTTCAATCAGTTATTTAAAATCTTAAAATCTTTTTTAAGATTTTTATTGTTTATTTTTTTCTTTAGATACATCAATTGCATAAAAAAGTTCTTCCGGCCTTTCGGAACCGATTAATATTCTTTTTCCATTCATAAGTTCTAACTGGACACCACGATTGCCACTTACGTTATATGCTTTGCCCTTAAATCCCCAGCGGATCCCCCAGCCACCATATTCTAATATAGGTCTATATGTTCGCACTTCGTATTTTTTCAGTTGGTCAAATGGTATCTTCCGAAAAGAAAAATGAATAGGAAAAAATCGAATGTATATCCCGTCATTACGAACTTCCGTTATAAGTTTGATATTATAAAATAATACCGGTAATCCGATACCAAAAACCAACCATAATACTGCCAGAAAATCATCTGACATAGGTTTATTGCCAAACGGTATTTTAAAAAAAATCTGTGTTATAAAAGCATACCAAAAAACGCATACTATTGCCAAGATTATAATCCAAATCCATGCTTGACGAAACTTTTGAACTTCGGAAAAAAGTATTTTATTTTCTTCATTCATAAATAAAATTTACCTAAAATATTTGTTTAAATTTATTATTATAATTAAAAAATCTTTCGCTGGCGAAGTCCCGTCCCGCTTAGCGGGACGGGATTCACCTTCACCTCAAGTAA
>CAZBIT010000010.1:0-14844 GCA_964491835.1 uncultured bacterium | reverse complement strand
ATATCGGTCGGTAATTCTTACTTTGAGGGTGAGAATGTTTTTGCGTTAAGGGTTCGGGGAGATAGTATGGAAGGTGCGGGAATTTTTGATGGTGACCACGTTTTTGTTCGTCAACAGCCCAACTGCAACTCGGGTGATATTGTGGTTGCAATTATCGGAGATGAGGCAACGGTAAAATACTATTATCCAGAAAAGGGGAAAATTCGTCTTGAGCCAGCAAATGAAAATTATGGACCTATTATCATTGAGGATAGTACTCCTGGATTCAGAATTATTGGAAAGGTCATTGGGCTTATTAGAAAAATGTAGAGCGTTTTATTAGTAGAGACGTTGCATGCAACGTCTCTACTAATATTTTTTCAAAAGATTAAGAGGGTTATATGGTGTATGAGGATGTATATGAACCTGTGGATGTGATTGCTGTTTTCCAGAATGGTAAGATGCAGCCCTTGAGATTTAAATGGAACGAACGAGTGTATAAGGTTACGAAGGTTAACGGGGAATGGGTGAGCGATGAAGGGAGCAATAGATTCTATCATTATTCTGTGATGGTGGGGGGACCGGATTGCTTTGAACTCTGTTATGATTCAAGGAATATGAATTGGGAACTTGCACGGGTATGTCTGGAGGGGTAACAGATGGACAAGGGAAAAAGAATAATGCATGTGGATATGGATGCCTTTTTTGCGTCAATAGAGCAAAGAGACCAGCCATCGCTTAAGGGAAAACCAGTAATAGTGGGAGGAGAATTGGGTGGAAGGGGGGTCGTTTCTACTTGTTCTTATGAGGCGAGAAAGTTTGGGGTAAAGTCAGGAATGCCGATAGCAACTGCTCACAAGAAATGCCCTGATGGAATTTTTATTAGAACAAATGGGAAAAAGTATATGTATGCCTCGATGAAAGTAATAGAAATATTAAACAGGTATTCTCCAAAAGTAGAACCGACAAGTATAGATGAGGCATATCTTGACATAACAGGATGCGCGAGAGATACAGAAGGTGAAAGAAAAATGGCACAGTCGCTTCAAGAAAATATAAAAAATGAACTAAAACTGACCTGTTCGATAGGTATAGCTTCAAATAAAATATTAGCAAAAGTTGCAACTAATATGAAAAAACCAGAAGGTTTAACTATAATTTCCAACTATGAGATAAAAGAAAAAATATTTCCTCTTCCAGTATCAGAATTGGTGGGTGTTGGAAAGAAGACGGAAAACATCCTCAAAAAAATTGGAATAATGACCGTCGGAGAACTTGCTGTTTATCCTGAGGATGAACTTATTAGGATATTTGGTGTTAACGGAAGGGAATTATCAAAAATTGCAAGAGGAGAAAGTTCTGATAAGGTATTGACATTTGGGGAAGAAGAAGAGGTTAAGTCCGTTGGAAATGAATTTACGCTCGATATAGATACGTCTGATGAGAATATTATTAATGTCATACTTTTAAAATTATCGGAAAAGGTGGGAAGGAGAATCCGTGAGACAGGATTTGCGGGAAGAACGGTAACTGTGAAATTAAGGTATTCCGATTTTTCAACTTATTCGAAAAGAAATACTTTTAAATACTTACTTTGGGAAGACAATAGAATTTATTCAATTGCAAAAGAACTTTTTTATTCTGTATATAGAAGAACGGAAAAAATCCGACTTCTCGGAATTACCGTATCAGGACTCGTTAAGAATGGACAAATTAACGATAATTTAATTATGCAAACAGAACTATACTCCGACAGATTAAAGACGGATAAGTTATTAAAATCAATCGATTCTTTGAAGGATACTTATGGTGACGTTGTTATTTTCCTTGGGTGGTCTCCAAGATATTACTGATTATCCTTTCCTCTATTATTTTTCTTTATTCACATCCTCAAAAATTTCTTGCACTTATTCACTTTTTTTATTAATTTTTAACTCAAGAAATATATTGCAGATACTTTATTATCGATATCTTTCAGTAAATTCATTTTATGACAAAAAGAATTGGCATTGTTGGTTCATTTGTTCTTGATAAGATTTTTCCTTTAAATGGAAATAAGATTGAGGGTATAGGTGGTTTATATTATTCACTTATTATTAGTTCTTTATTGGTGAAAGATTCTGGTTCTCTTTATCCTTTTGCTAAAGTTGGAGGCGATTTTTATCCTAAACTTGTTAAAATTCTTCGAAAATATTATAACATCGAAACCGAAGGATTAATTAAAGTTTTTCAACCTAATAATAAAGTATCTTTATATTATTATTCCGAGAATGAAAGGCGCGAATATTCAACGTATGTTTTGCCTTATTTACGTTATAATGAGTTTAAATTTTTATCTGGATTCGACATTTTTTATATTAACTTTATTTCTGGAAGGGAGTTGAAACTCCAAACTCTACTGAAATTAAGAAAAAATTTGTACTGCCCTTTTTATATCGATTTTCACAGCCTTTCTCTTGGTTTTCGAAAGAATGGATTGAGATATATTCGCCCATTCCCAAATTGGAGAAAGTGGTTAAAGTGTGGTGACATTATTCAGATGAATGAAAGAGAGGGACGTCTTCTTTTTGGAAGAGAGTTTCTTTCTGATAATGATTATTTATTGTTTGCTAAAGAAGTTTTATCAAATGGCTCAAAGGTTTTACTTCTGACCCTTGGTGAAGATGGTTCAATTCTATTTTATGAAACAGGGAAAGGAATTAAACGCGTAAAAGTTCCTCCATTTTTTTATGGAAGTTCAAAAGAAGCAACAGGTTGTGGAGATGCCTATGCTGGAGGATTTTTATCCGAATATCTTCGCTCTGGGGATTTGGTTAATTCTACAATCTTTGCCAGTAAAGTTGCAGGTTATAAAGCAAGTTTGTTTGGAAGTGATAAATTAAATTTATTTGCTAAATTTAAGGGATAAATAAAGAAATGAAAATAATACCAGTTCTAATCGCAGGTTGTCATGGTGAGCTCGGCTCTGCCTTAGTTAGGAGAGTTTCTGGGAAATATAATGTCATTGGCTTGGGAAGAGATGAGGAAAAACTTATTAGTAATGTGGATTATGAATATGTGAAACTTGATGTGCTACAAAGAAAAGATTTAAAAGATGTTTTTAAAACGTATCGACCGCATTTTGTCATAAATGCGATTGCTATGATAGATGTTGATAATTGTGAAAAGGAAAAAGAGAAATGCTGGAAAACTAATGTTGAATCTGTCCAGAATATTATTTATGCTTGTAAATCAATAGAGGCAAATTTTATTCATATTTCGACCGATTATATATTTGATGGCAAAAACGGACCATATCATGAAGAAGATAGACCAAACCCAATAAATTATTATGGGAAATCAAAACTTGCGAGTGAAAATTTAGTTATTTCAAGTGGATTGGAATATTCAATCATAAGAACATCCATGTTATATAGTTTCAATTATGTTAAGAAAAAGCAGAGTTTTATCATAAAGATGTGGGAACAGTTAAGTAATGGTAATAAGATGAAAGTAATAATGGATGAAGTGAGAACGCCAACTCTAACGGAAAATCTTGCGGATAGTATATGGAAAATAATAAATTTGGAAAGAAATGGAATATTTCACATTGCTGGAAAAGATATAATAGATAGATATGCATACGCCCTTGAATTTGCAAATTATTTTGGATTTGATAAAAATTTAATTGAAACTGTAAAAGCTGAAGATTTAGAAAATCGAGCGCCCAGACCAAAAAATTGTGGTTTATTAGTTGAAAAAGCAGAAAAAGAATTGTATCTTAATTTAATTGGAATTAAAAAAGGTTTTGAATTATTTAAAGAACAAATGAAGGTTTCTTGATATGAAAACATTAATTATTATTCCTACATATAATGAAGCAAAGAATATTAAACGATTAATTGAGGAAATTTTTAAATTGGATTTAGACATAAATATACTTATCATTGATGATAATTCACCCGATGGAACTGGGAATATAGTTGAAGAGGTTGCTAAAAGAGACCATAAGGTTAATCTTATAAAAAGAGAAGGGAAAATGGGATTGGGAACCGCTTATGTTACAGGTTTTAAATATGCTATCGATAATAAATATGATTATATATTTGAAATGGACGCTGACTTTTCACACGATCCAAAAGAAATACCTAATTTTCTTGAAAAGATAAAAGAATGTGACCTCGTAATTGGTTCAAGATACATTAAAGGTGTAAACGTTATAAACTGGCCTTTAAGACGGCTTATTTTAAGTTATGGTGCAAACATCTATACCCGTTTTATAACAGGATTACCTATAAAAGATTCAACAAGTGGATATAAATGCTTTAAGAGAAAAGTCCTGGAGAACATTGACTTAAATTCTATTCATTCCGGTGGATATTCCTTTCAAATAGAGATGAATTATAAAACATGGAAAAAAGATTTCAAGATTGCTGAAATACCCATTATTTTTGTTGATAGAACCGAAGGGAAATCCAAAATGTCCAAAAAAATCGTCAGAGAAGCAATCTGGATGGTCTGGAAATTAAGAATATTAAATCTTCTTAAAAGGTTATAAACTTGTCAAATAAATCCTTTCATTGTCATTAAAAAGTTCGATGTGTGAGCTTTCGATAGTTATTGTAAATTACAATGTAAGAGAATATTTAGAAAAATTACTTTCATCTATTTATGATGCAACTAATGGAATTGGCAAAGAGATATTTGTTGTTGATAATAATTCTTCGGATGAGAGTGTTGAAAAAATTAAAGAGAAATTTTCTGATTTAATATTATTTGAAAATAAAGAAAATATTGGGTTTTCTAAAGCAAATAATGTCGCACTAAAAAAATGTTCAGGAAAATATATACTTTTAATAAATCCTGATACTATTATTAAGAATGATACGTTACGAAAGATGATAAACTTTTTTAATAATTATCCTGATTGTGGTGCTGCTGGATGTAAAGTCCTAAATCCTGATAGTTCTCTTCAACTTGCTTGTAGGAGAGGATTTCCTTCTCCTTTTACTTCTTTCTCAAAAATTTCTGGGTTAAGCAAAATATTTCCAAAAAGCAAATTATTTGGCAAATACAATCTTACTTATCTTGATTCAAATAAAATAAATGTTGTTGATGCAATATCAGGTTCATTTATGATGGTGAGAAAAGAAATTTTAGAGGAGGTGGGATACCTTGATGAAGATTTTTTTCTTTATGGAGAAGATATTGACTGGTGTTATAGAATAACAAAAAAGGGATGGAAGGTTTATTACTATCCAGAAGCAGAAATTATACATTTTAAAGGAAGAAGTTCTCAAAGAAGTAACATCGATACTGAAAAGGAATTTTACAGGTCTATGATTTTATTCGTTGAAAAACACTTTAATAGCAAATATGTTTTATGGTTTTTAAAGATTGGGATATGGGTCATAAGATGGTTAACTTATTTTAAGAGGAAATTAAAAATTTTTGCAGTAAAATTGATTAATTCTTTATTTCTGAATTTTAAATTATTCAAAATAAACAAGAGAAAACTTGTAATTGGTTCCTTTGCTGATAATATAAAGATTAATGGAACTTTTAAAAATAAATATGCAAGAGATAACTCTATTGTTGGTGTTTTTAATTTAACGAATATGACTTTTAAAAACGAAAATAAGAATGAAAAATTGGAAAATGAAACTAATTTGAGAAAAATAATTAAAGATTATAAAGTTAATGAGATTATTTTCTCTTCTATTTGTATAACTCATAAAGATATTCTGAAAGTAATGGAAGTATGCAGGGGATTAAAAATACGTTATGAACTTATTTCACAGAATTGAATTTCATATCTTAAATGAAATTTAAGAAAATTATTATTTATTAAAAAACAAAAATAATGAAAGAGAATTTAAATGGCAAAGTTTTATCTTGATTTTGAAAAAGAAATAGTAGAACTCGAAGAAAAGATTAAAGAAAAAAAGATTAAATTATCCCCTGACGACGAGAAAGAAAAGGAAGAGATATCCATTCTTGAAGAAAAACTTCAAAAAATGATAAAAGAAACATATTCAAATTTGACCATTTGGCAGAGGGTTCAACTGGCGAGACACTATAATAGACCTTACACTTTGGATTATATATCAAGGATTACCGAAAATTTTATGGAACTGCATGGAGACCGCTTTTATTCCGATGATACTGCTATTATTGCAGGTCTTGCGGTAATTAATGGAAAAAGTATGATAATAATAGGTCATCAAAAAGGAAGAGATACAAAAGGTAATATATATAGAAATTTTGGGATGGCAAATCCCGAAGGATATCGAAAAGCTTTACGAATTATGAAAATCGCTGAAAAATTCAAAAAACCAATAGTTACATTAATAGATACTCCGGGTGCTTTCCCCGGCAAAGGTGCGGAAGAAAGATGTGTAGCAGAAGCAATTGCAAAAAATATGTATGAAATGACCATTCTTAAAGTTCCAATTTTATGCATCGTTACGGGTGAAGGGGGAAGTGGCGGAGCAATTGCAATTGGATTGGGTGACAGAGTATTAATGCTTGAAAACTCTATATACTCTGTTATTTCTCCTGAAGGGTGTGCATCAATAATTTTTCGAGATTCAGGTAAAGCAAAGATTGCAGCTGAATCTCTGAAAATAACAGCGTATGAATTATTGGAATTAGGTTTTATAGACGGTGTAATTCCTGAACCATTAGGTGGTGCTCATAGAGAAGTAGATAAAATGGCAGAAGTCCTTAAAGAAAGAATTTTAAAAGAAATTGAAGAACTCGAGAAAATCGACACTGAAATATTAATCAAAAATAGAATTGAAAAATATTCTAAAATGGGTTATTGGGAAGAATAATTGTTTTTAATTGGAAATATGATAGAGGGTAAAACTCAAATACGAGTTAAATATGCTGACATTGATAAAATGGGTTTTGTATATCATTCTCATTTTCTTGAATGGTTTGTTTTGTTAATTCAAAAGGGAATCCTTCCAAAGTGCCTCCTTGGTTAAAAAAAGTTATTTTAGAAAAGTTCAATGATGAGTATTAGTTGCTTTTTATTTCTATTTTTCTTGTTTACAAATCCCATACAGAACGGAGTTTTAGAATGGCAAACATTTACAGGTATGAATGACATCAGGAAGATAATCTTTATTAATGATGAAGTTTATAATGGCTCTGATGGCGGTTTTCTTATTTATAATAAATCAAATAACAGTTATGAAATTATTAATAATACCAGCGGATTATCATATAATGACATTAGAAGTATGAATATTGATGGACAAGGGAAAATATGGATAGGTTTGGGAAATGGATTTGTTGATGTATTCGAATCAAAAAGTAAAGAATTTGATACTATCGTTATTGACATCCAGGATTTTACTATTAATGACTTCGTAATAAGAGGAAATGAAATTTATTTTGCAACAAATTTTGGGATAAGTCAATATTTAATCGACAAAAAAGAGATAAAATCTAACTTTAGAAAACTTGGGGGATTTGATAAAAATACGCCTGTTAAAAAAATTTATATTTTAAATGATGAAATATGGGCAGGAACAAATTTTGGAATCGCAAAATCAAACCTTAATTATCCAAATCTGCAGGACCCTCAATTCTGGCAGAATTTTACAAAAAATGATAACCTTCCTGACAATATAATCAATGGATTCATCGAATTTAATAACAGAATTTATACAGCAACGGAGCGAGGAGTGGCATATTTCGATGGCACAAAATGGATCAAAATAATTGATGGTTTATCCGAAAGGATTTCTGATTTTGCCATTTCAAATGGGAATTTGTATGCTGGGGCTTTTAGTGGTGTGTATATTCTAAATGAAAAAAACTTATGGCAAACTTTTGGGAAACCTTTATGGGATATAAATGTTATAAATTTTGATAAAAATGGAACGTTATGGGCTGGAACAAAATCTAATGGTTTATTTTCATATAATTTGTCTGATGGCGAATGGTTACAATGTATGCCAAACCTTCCCAATGGAAATTATTTTACAAGTATGGATATTGATAAAAATGGAATAATTTGGGCAACCTCTGGTCAATTTGGGAATAAAGGAATATACAGTTATGATGGAAAGGTTTGGAAAAATTTTGACATAAATGATGGAATAAGTTCGAACAACGTTATTTCCATAATAATCGATAAGAAAAATATAAAATGGTTTGGAACTCCAGGAAACGGTGCTTTTACAATAGAAGGTGATAACTTTAAAATAGTTAAATATGATACAACAAATGGTAAACTTGCAGGTTCTGATACGCCTTCTTTTGTCATAGTTGATGATATTGGCATTGATGATATTGGGAATGTCTGGCTATTGAATAGATATGCTAATAATGGAAAAGCACTTGTTGCAATTACTCCCGATTTTAAATGGAACTATTTTTCTACTTCTGACGGATTAAATTCTGTTGAGTTATCTGCGATAACATTTGATAAATCAGGTAGAGTTTGGTTAGGAACATCGGGAGTATCACCACGCGGATTGATTATGCTTGACCATAAGGGAACATTAGGAAATAAATCCGATGATATTTGGAAGTATTATACAACCTCAGATGGACTTGTTAGTAATGATATAAATGCTCTTACGATTGATAATTATGGATATGTATGGGTGGGGACACCTGAAGGAGTAAATTATTTTGATGGTGAAAAATTTAGAAATGTGTTTGGATTATTTAATGATTATATTAATTGTATAACAATTGACCCATTTGACAACAAGTGGTTTGGAACAAAAAATGGAATTTCCGTTCTCGACAGGTATAATTATAAATGGAAATATTATAATCAAAATAATTCTGGTCTTGTGGATAATAATGTTTTATCAATTGCTATAAATGAAAAGACAGGTGATGTGTTCATAGGTACGGAAAAGGGTCTCTCTAAAGCTAAAACTACATATTCAAAATCGGATGTAATAAGTTCAAAACTTATAGTTTATCCAAATCCATTCATTATTAGTGAAGGGAACAATCTTCTTGTAATCGGCGACCTTACTTCGGAAACCGTTGTAAAGATTTTTTCTTCGAGCGGGAGATTGATTAAAGAATTGTCAGAAGAAAATGACAATGTTTTTGGTGCAAAAGCATTCTGGGATGGAAAGGATTCCGATAACAACCCTGTTCCTTCGGGGATTTATATTCTCGTTGCTAATTCAGAAAACGGAAACATTAAAAAAGGAAAGGTTGCATTAATAAGAAAGTAGAGCATTTTAAAAGAGTTGATATTACAATGTTAAAACGTCTATTTATAAAAGATTATGCTATTATTGATAATGTTGTTATAGATTTTGAAGAGGGATTAAATGTGATTACAGGAGAAACAGGTGCAGGGAAGTCAATAATAATTGGGGCGTTTGGGCTTTTACTTGGCGAACCTTTTGAAACGGATTTCATTAGAAAAGGTGCTGAAAAAACCATTGTTGAAGGAAAATTTTACGTAAGAAGTAAGGAAAGATTAAAAGAATTTTTGAAAACAAATGAAATTCCCGATGTTGATGATGAAATAATCATAAGAAGGGAAATCGACCAGAAAGGTAAAAGCAGAAGTTTTATAAATGATAGCCCCGTTAAATTTTCATTGCTGAAAGAGTTTGGGGATTTGCTTGTGGACCTTCACGGACAGCACGAACACCAATCGTTAATGAAAAGTGATTTTTATTATTCGTTGTTAGACCAGTATGGTAAATTAAATGAAATTGCCGATGAGGTAAAAAAATTGTTCAATGAATTGAAGAAACTTGAAACTGAAAAGAAGAATGCTTTGAAAGAATATCAAATATATAATGAAAAAAAAGAAATTTTGGAATTTCAATTAAAAGAAATAAAAAAGGTCAGTCCAGTTGAAAATGAGAATGTAGAAATTGAACGTGAAATAAATATAATGGAAAATCTTGAAAAAATATGGGAACTTACTAATCAAAACTTCCAAATACTTAATGGTGAAAATGATTCTGTTATAGAAAGAATAGATAGAGTTTTATATAACATAGCAGAGTTAATCAAGATAGATAACAGATTTGATGAGATAAAAAAGTATCTGGAATCTGCTTTAATAGAAATTAAGGAGTCCGCTCAATTTTTCAATAAATATTCTGACCAAACTACTTATAGTCCTGAACGGCTTGAACAGTTGCGTATAAGGCAAAATCAGATTTATAATCTAAAAAGAAAGTATGGTGGAAGCATTTCTGATGTGTTGAAAAGGAATGAAGCGATAGAAAGTGAATTGAAATCTATGGAGAATATGGAAGGTAGAATAAATGATATTGATAAAATGATAAAAGAAAAATTAAAAAATTTTAGTGAATTATCAGAAAAACTCTCTGAAAAGAGAAAAATAGTAGCAAAAAAAATGGGTAATTCAATAACGGAGTTACTTCGAACGTTGGGGATGAAATCAGGATTATTTGCAATCGATATAACAAAAAGAGAATCTATTGATGGAATCGTTGAAATAAAAGATAAAAGATATTGTGCTGATTCTCATGGAATCGATAAAATCGAGTTTTTAGTTGCTACTAATAAAGGAGAAGACCTTAAACCCCTTGCAAAAATTGCTTCACTGGGTGAAGTTTCGAGAGTAGTGCTTGCAGTTAAATCGATTCTTGCAGAAGCGGATGAAATACCAATACTGATTTTTGATGAGATTGATGTTGGTATTTCTGGAAGGATTGCCACTGCGGTTTCAAAAAAGTTAAAAGAACTATCCCGATATCACCAGGTAATTTGTATAACACATCTACCACAAATCGCAAGTGCGGGTGATACTCATTTTTCAGCGGTTAAAAAAGAAGAAAAGGATAGAGTTTTTACCGAAATAAAAAACCTTTTATTTGAAGATAGAAAATACGAAATTGCAAAGTTGCTTGGTGGTGAAAAGATAACCGAAATTAACATTAAAAATGCTGAAGAATTATTAGAAGAAGCAAAAAAATTTTAATTGTTATAGTTAATAATTCTTTTGATACAAACAAAAGTATTTAAGTTAAAGGGAAAATTATACGATGGATAAAATTGTGATAGTTGGTGGAAACAGATTAGATGGTGAGGTAGTTATAAGCGGTTCAAAAAATGCAACATTACCAGTAATGACCGCAACGCTTCTTTCTTCGGGAAAATACATACTAAAAAACGTCCCTGACCTGCGTGATATAAAAACTATGAGGAATTTACTTAAAATAATTGGAGCAGACGTATCATTTTCTAATAATATACTTACTATTGAAACGATAAATTGTAATACATTTGAAGCCCCGTATGACCTTGTCAGAACGATGAGGGCTTCGATATACGTTCTTGGACCGCTTATTGGAAGGTTTGGATATGCAAAAGTTTCTCTTCCGGGGGGCTGTGCCTGGGGACCAAGGCCCATTGACCTTCATATTGAAGGATTAAAAAAATTGGGCGCTGATATTACTCTTGAAAATGGATACATAATTGCAAAAGCAAAAAAATTAAAAGGGGCAATAATAAACTTTGGTATATCAAGTGTTGGTGCAACCTGTAATATTATGATGGCTTCCGTTCTTGCAGAAGGGAATACAATTATCGAAAATGCAGCGAAAGAACCCGAAGTTTGTTCCTTGGCAGAATTTCTCAACAAAATGGGTGCGAAAATTAACGGTATTGGAACCGATAGAGTTGAAATTGAAGGGGTGGATGAATTGCATCCTGCAAATGAAGTAATGATACCTGATAGAATAGAGACTGCGACATTTATAACAGCATGTGTAATAACGGGAGGGAAGGTTATAATAAAAAATTCAAATCCTGAACATTTGACATTTGTTTTATCAAAGTTTCGTGAAGCAGGAGCATTATTTAAATTTTATAATTCAGACGTTATAGTTGAAGCACCGGAAAAATTAGAACCTGTAAACATCACGACAGCACCTTATCCAGGATTTCCCACGGATATGCAGGCGCAGTGGACTACTTTGATGAGTGTTACTTTTGGGACAAGTATCGTAAAGGATACGATTTATCCTGATAGGTTTAATCATATTCCAGAGTTAAACCGTCTTGGTGCAGACATTCATATCGAAGGTAATAGTGCCATTATCAAGGGTGTGAAAGAATTAAAAGGGGCAAATGTTATGTCAACCGATTTACGTGCTTCTGCTTCTTTGATTGTTGCAGGTCTTGTCGCAAAAGGAAGAACTGACGTCTTGAGAGTTTATCATATTGACAGAGGTTACGAAAAGATTGAGGAGAAATTAAATAAACTTGGCGCAAATATATGGCGTGAGAAAACATAAGATTTTTTTAGTAAACTAAACGTTCGTTCAGTGAAAATTATAAAAGTAATAAAAAATAGAACGGGGTGGAAGGCAGGATTGAAAGAGAACGATGAAATCATTTCGATAAACGATAATATTATAAATGACCCGATTGATTATAAATACAATATCAGTGAACGTTTTGTGAAATTGAACGTTTCGAGGGGTAATGGTTCATTTGAAATTAAAATTGAAAAAGAAACAGATGATGACCTTGGAGTTATTGGAGATAATTTTAAAATTAAAAGGTGTAATAATAAGTGTATTTTTTGTTTTATAGACCAAAATCCTTCTGGATTAAGAAAATCATTGTATATTAAGGATGAAGATTACAGGTTTTCATTTCTATATGGTAATTATGTAACGATGACTAATATTAATAAAAATGATATAGTAAGAATAATCAAACAAAGATTGAGCCCTTTGTATGTTTCAGTGCACTCGGTCAATGAAAATATTAGAAAATTATTAGGAATGAAAGATAATGGAAACATTATTGATAAAATTAAAATGTTGACCGATAATAAAATTGAACTTCATGGTCAGATTGTTTTATGTCCAATGATTAATGATAATGAAGTATTAAAAGAGACAGTTTTTGAACTTTTTAAATATTATCCAAATTTTAGGTCTGTTTCTGTAGTTCCGGTGGGTTTAACAAAGCATAGAAGAAATTTATATTCAATAAAAAAAATAAATAATCTGTATGCAAAAAAAATACTTATTGAAATAAAAAAATTCCAAAAATATTTTAAAAAACAAACTGGAGAAAATTTTGTTTATCCCAGCGACGAATTCTTTTTAAAGGCAGATGAACCATTACCATCAAAGGAGTATTATAATAATTTTTATCAAATAGAGAATGGGGTAGGTTTAACGAGAAAATTTCTTGATGATTTTCTAAAACAATCAAAATCTTTCCCAGAACAATTAAATATAAGAAAAAAAATATATTTAATCACGGGGACACTTGGATATAATATCCTGAAAAATGAAATTGTTATTATACTTAAAAAAATTAAAAATCTTGACGTTCATCTAATTGAAGTGAAAAATGAATTTTTCGGGAATACTGTTACTGTGAGTGGTCTTTTAACAGGTCAGGATATATATAAAGCGATAAAAAATATCAAAGGGAATGGGATTATAATTCTTCCACAAGAATGCGTTAATGATGATGAATTATTTCTTGATAATTATACTGTAAGTGATTTAAAAAGTTCTTCCACCTGTGAAATAAAAATTTATGAAAAAAATCTTTTCAAAAGAATATTGAATAATTAAAAATAAAGAAATGAAAAATGTCAATACCGATGGTTACAATAGTCGGGCGTCCTAATGTTGGAAAATCTACGGTTTTCAACAGGATTATTAAAAAAAGAAAAGCGATAGTTGATGACATTTCTGGAGTTACGAGGGATAGAAATACTGTTGAAACCGATTGGAACGGATTTCAATTTTTGCTTACTGATACTGGTGGCTATATTCCTGATACTGAAAAATTGATTGAAAAAGAAGTAAAAGAGCAGGTGGAAGTATCTATAAAAGAATCTGATTTAATATTATTTGTTGTTGACGTAAGAAATGGTATAACGAAACTTGACGATGAGATTGGAAGGATTTTACAGAAAAGTGGGAAAAATATTGTCCTGGCTGTAAATAAAGTTGATAATGAAAATTTAGAAGTAGATGCAGACGAATTTTATAAACTCGGATTCAGCGAAATGTCAAAAATCGCAGCGTTGAATGGGAGAAATATTGGTGAACTGCTTGACAAAATTACGAAAAAATTTGACTTAAAAAAGAATTATCCAGAAGAAAAGGACGAAAAAGAAGTAAAAATAGCAATTGTTGGAAAACAAAATGTGGGGAAATCTTCTTATGTAAATGCGGTAATTGGTGAAGATAGAATGATTGTCACAGAAGAACCAGGAACAACAAGGGATTCTATCGATTCTTTAATAAAGTTTAAAAAAATAATAATAAGAATTATCGATACCGCTGGTTTAAAAAAGTTAAAGAAAATAAAAGAAGATGTTGATTATTACAGTTTACTTCGCACTTACGAAAGTATAGACAGAAGCGATATATCTGTTGTAATGGTTGATGCAGAAGAAGGATTAACTAAAAATGATTTACAGATTCTTGATTATTGCGTTAAAAAAATGAAAGGTGTGTTGTTAGTTTATAATAAATGGGACAAAATTAAAAAAAAAGAAGAGCAATATGCTTTTCTTGAAAAGGAAACATATTTCCAATTAAAAAATATGAATTTCATCCCGATGTTGACTATTTCTGTGTTAGAAAATTTAAGATTGTTTAATGTTCTTGATATGTGTATTAAAATTTTTCAAGAAAGAACGAAAAAGGTTGATACGAAGTTATTTAACAATGTTATTCAATCTTCTCTGAAAAAATATCCACCGCCTGTTTTTTTAGGAAAAAAAATAAATATAAAGTTTGGGACACAAATTTCTGTATCACCCCAGATTTTTTTACTTTTTACGAATATTCCAAAAGGCATAAAACCAAATTATAAAAGATATCTTGAAAAAGAAATCAGGAACAATTTTGGTTATATTGGTGTTCCTAT